>CANQXA010000022.1 GCA_947627765.1 uncultured Clostridia bacterium | reverse complement strand
CTCCATCCTCCACGTTCTCGTATGCCGCAACGAGGAGAATTCTTTCGGCGCCGTCGTCTGCAATCTCTACAAAGAGATCTTTTTGCACGAGCTCGACATCGGACAGCGCAAGCGCGGCGCATTTTTACAGGCGTTTGCCGACGTCTATGCCAAATTTGCCTTTCCTTCCGACGAAAACGAGGAAAAACTCTGCACGGCGGGGGAGGACGTCTATAAGTCGCTCGCCGAATCGGGCGCATGGCAGCTCCTCGACGAGCGCGCCGCCCTCTCCGCCGCCATATACCGCGAGGCGCGGCTCAAACACGGGGAACGCGCCTTTTCCGAGATCTGCAAGCTGTTTGAAGCCAATGAGCTGATCGTTCAGCAAATTTTGAATTATCTGATGTGAGGCGATTATGGATGAATTGATCGATTTCGACGGGCTCTTCGATGAAAAACTTGCCGAATATATGCAAAACAATTTCGGAAAGTATACCGAGAAACAGTGGGAGAGCGTGATCCCCAAGCTCTACCAAAAGTTCGGCGACACCTATGTCGCCCGCGTCAAAAATACGCCGAAGGGCTACTATGCCGCCATGAGCGACGGCGAGCTCGTCGCCTGTCTCGCGGCGCACGTGCGCGAGGGCGTGCCCGCCTCCGATTTCCTGTGCCGCGAATTAGAGGGGAGAGGGTGCCCGGACGCCCTCGTCGGTCTCCTTCATGAGGAGAACACCGAATTGCTGACGTTTGCCGTCAACCTGATCGGGTCCGAAGAGAAGGCGTTTGAGGCGTATTTCGGCATTCTCGCGCGGGAAGACGCCGATCCCGACGTCGTCGAAGCCGTCTGCGAACAGCTGAAAGGGAACGCCGACGCCGCGAAGACGCGCGCACTCGCCTTTTATACGCAGGGGATCCGTCCCGAACTCATGCTCGAGATCCTCTCGCGTGTAAAGGAACGGGACGACGCGGTCTACGAGATCCTTTTGCGCGCTTTCCGCGAGTGCGGGGACGAGCTCCCGATGCGCGCCAGCTATTTGGCGGCTTACGGCGATCCGCGCGCGCTCGGCGCCCTTCTCGAAGTCATCGACCGCGACGACATCAATTTCCTCGAATTCCAAGAACTGCGCTATGCGATCGAAGCGCTCGGCGGCGAGTACAACCGTCCGCGCGATTTTTCGAACGATCCCTATTATCAGGAGATCCTCTCGCAACAGAGCGCTCCCGTGGATCCTTCTTCCCTTCCGAAGTCGGACGCATAAGACGCCGCGGCTTGATCCGCTCCCCTTTTCGGGGGAGCTTTTTTTGTTTGTCATATCTTTTCGGGCGCCGTCATATTCTAAGCATAGCAAGAATCGCGGAGGATCATATGGAAACTTTCGATGTTTACGAGGACGTGGCGACGCGTACAGGCGGCGATATCTTTATCGGCGTAGTGGGGCCCGTCCGTACGGGAAAATCGACGTTTATCAAGAAATTTATGGAGGAGCTCGTGCTTCCCGGCGTCGAAGGCGAAAAGAAAAAACGATACACGGATGAACTTCCGCAGTCTGCGGCGGGTAAGACGGTCATGACGACCGAGCCGAAGTTTGTGCCCGAAGAGGCTGCGGAGATCGCCGTCAAGAACGCCGTCGCACGGGTTCGGCTCATCGATTGTGTCGGATTTCCCGTAGAGGGCGCCGCCGGCTTTGCGGAGGACGGAAGTCCGCGCCTTGTGCGCACGCCGTGGAGCGAAACGCCCATGACGTTCGAAGAGGCCGCGGCGGAGGGAACTCGCAGGGTCGTGCACGACCATTCGACCATCGCGGTTTTGGTCACGACCGACGGTTCGATCGCGGGGCTCAAACGGGAAGCGTACGAAAAGGCGGAGGAAGAAGCCGTCGGCGAGCTCAAAAAAATCGGCAAACCGTTTGCCATTGTCATCAACTGTGTGGCACCCATGTCCGCGAACGAGCTTGCGGAAAGTCTTCAAACGAAGTACGACGCGCCTGTGATCTGCGCCAATTTGGAACAGATCGGCGCAGAGGGGATCTCGCAGATCTTAGAGCGGATCCTGTATGAATTCCCCGTGGTCTCCATCGACGTAGACATCCCCGAATGGATGCGCGTACTCGACGCCGATAGCCCTGTGATCGGCGAGCTCTTGAAGGGGATCCGCGAGGTCGCGCCCAAGATCAGCAAACTTTCCGACTGCGCGCTTCTCGACACTCTGTTTGAGGATAGCAACCGTCTTCTGCCCCCCGTTTCCACCCGTCTCGACGCGGCGACGGGAACGGCAAAATGTACAGTCGCCGCCAAGGAGGGCGCGTTTTACGAGGCGCTCGGCGATGCGTGCGGCGAAAAGATCGAGAGCGATCTTGCGCTCATGAGCTATGTGGTCGGTCTCGGCGAAGCGAAAAAAGTCTATGAACGCGTAGGGAAGGCGTTTGCCGACGCGCAGGAGTTCGGCTACGGCATCGTCTCGCCCGATCCGGGGGAGATGAGCCTTTCCGAGCCCACGCTCACCAAAAAGAACGGACGCGTGGGGGTCAATCTCCATGCCGACGCGCCCAGCTATCATATCATCCGCGTAGACGTGAGCGGAGAAGTCCGCCCCGCCCTCGGAACGGAGCAACAGAGCGAGGCGTTCGTGAAGAGCATCCGCGAGGATATGGCGTCCGAACCCGAACGCGCGTGGAACACGAATATGTTCGGCAAGACGCTCAAGGAAATGCTCGGCGAAGAGCTCTCGGAAAAGAATCGCGCCATGCGGTCCAACATCCAAACCAAGATGCGCAAGACCGTGACGAGGATCGTCAACGAAGGGAAAGGCGGCGTGATCTGCATCCTTTTGTAACGGTTTTACGAAGGTCCGGGCGGAAAAGCCCGGGCTTTTTTGTTGACTTTTTACCCTTCCGGGGCTATAATTCTCCTAAATGATTTCAAGGAGAAAAAAGCCAATGGAAAAAACTGCAAAAAAAGGGCGGGGGAAGACGATCGCAGGGCTTGTCTTGCTCGTCATCTTCGCCGCGGTCTGTGTCCTCGGATTTGTTTTTTACGAAGACATCTATGCCGAAACGGGCTGGTGTCACAGCAAACCCACCAAGATCCCGTTCTTCGATTGGATCCTCGCCCGCACACCTCTCATCGTGGGATCGATCCAAGCCCTCTTTATCGCCTTGCTCGTCCTCTATGTGGTCTGTACGGTTTTGTCGGCGGTCTTTAAGGGCACGCCCCGCAGGATCACGATCGGGAAGCTGGTCAAAAGTATTGTAAAAGTGGTCGTTTGGGTCTCCGCGGTCATTGCCGTTCTCGCGGTATGGGGATTCAACGTGGGCGCGCTGATCGCAGGAGCCGGCGTCCTCACCCTCATCATCGGGCTCGGGATGCAGAGCTTGATCGCCGACGTCGTCGCGGGCGTATTCCTCGTCTGCGACGGGACGCTTCAAGTGGGGGACATCGTTACGATCGACGGTTGGCGCGGCACCGTACAGGAGATCGGGATCCGCAACACGAAACTGATCAATTACAGCGGGGATATCAGGGTCGCGAACAACAGTACGATCAAAGTCTTTGTCAACCAAAGCCGCGAACTCTCCTATCCCGTCGTCTATGTCGGCATCGGGTACGAGGAAAACATCGAGCGCGTCGAAAAAATCATCTCCGAGAACCGCGCCCGTCTTGCGGAGCGGCTTCCGAGGGTGATCGGGGACGTCGAGTATCTCGGCGTCAACCAACTTGCGGATTCCGCCGTGATCCTTCAATTCGGCGCGAAATGTAAGGAGGGCGATTTCTTCCAGGTCCAGCGCGATATGAACCGCGAGATCAAACTTCTCTTCGACGAAAACAACGTGCATATTCCCTTCCCGCAGGTGGATGTCCATACCGCGGCGGAAAATTAAAGCGGGTCCGAAAAGAGCGTCCGTAGGCGATATGCTTCGGACGCTCTTTGCTACACGAAAAATTTCGGAAATTTTTTCCCGTTCCTATTGAAATTTTCCGCTGTTTATTCTATAATAACCGTGTAGTACCAAGGACCGTTTAATGAGGGGGATTTTCATGGAAACCGCAAAACAGATCGAATTCGGCAGGACCGCACTCGGCATCGAGTTCGGCTCTACACGGATCAAAGCCGTGCTGGTGGACGAGCAGAACGCGCCCATCGCTTCGGGCAGTCACGATTGGGAAAACCGTCACATCGGGAATATTTGGTCGTATTCCCTCGAGGACATCGAACAGGGTCTCCAAGGCGCCTACGCGAGCCTCGCAAGGGACGTAAAGGAAAAGTACGGCGTCACGCTGACGACCGTCGGCGCGATCGGGATCTCCGCGATGATGCACGGCTACATGGTGTTTGATAAAAACGACCGTCTTCTCGTTCCCTTCCGTACTTGGCGCAACAATACCGCGGCGTATGCGGGGGACCGTCTGACCGAACTTTTCGGGTATCATATTCCCGCACGTTGGTCGGTCGCACATCTCTATCAGGCGATCCTCGACGGCGAACCGCACGTCAAGGACATCGTGTTCCAGACGACGCTCGAAGGATACGTCCATTGGAAACTGACGGGGAAAAAGGTCATCGGGATTGGCGAAGCGAGCGGTATGTTCCCCGTGGATCCCGTCACCAAACAGTATCATCCCCGGATGCTCGCGCAGTTCAACAAGCTCATCAAGGATAAAGTTCCCTTCCGCGTGGAGGAACTTCTTCCCGAGATCCTCGTCGCGGGGGAGGACGCAGGCAGGCTCACCGAGGCGGGCGCCCGTTTCCTCGATCCCACGGGGACGCTTTGCAGCGGCATCCCGCTTTGCCCTCCCGAAGGGGACGCGGGCACGGGGATGGTCGCCACGAATTCCATTAAAAAGCGTACGGGGAACGTCTCGGCGGGGACTTCCGTCTTTGCGATGATCGTACTCGAAAAGGAGCTCTCCAAGGCGTACCCCGAGATCGATCTCGTGACGACGCCCGTCGGCGATCTCGTCGGGATGGTGCATTGCAATAATTGTACCTCCGACCTCAACGCTTGGGTCAATCTCTTCGGGGAATTCGCCGCGCTCGCGGGTGTGGAGATCCCCAAGTGGAAGCTCTACGATATGCTGTATTTCGCCTCCGAAGAGGGCGATAAAGATTGCGGCGGTCTGCTCGCCTACAACTATGTCTCCAATGAGCACGTCACCAATGTGGATCACGGAAGGCCGCTCTTCGTCCGCAAGGCGGATTCCTCCTTCAATCTCGCCAACTTCATGCGCGCGCACCTCTATTCGGCGTTCGGCGCATTAAAAGTCGGGTGTGACATCATGCTGAAAGAGGAGGGCGTTAAGCTCGACCGTATCACGGGGCACGGCGGTCTTTTCAAGACGGAGCGCGTCGGGCAAAGCTATTTGGCGGCGGCGATCAACGCTCCCGTCACCGTCATGAAGACGGCGGGCGAGGGCGGCGCGTGGGGTATGGCGCTCCTCGCGAATTACATGATCCGTAAGACGAAGGACGAAACGCTCGAGAGCTATCTCGAAGAAAAAGTATTCAAGGGACAGGAGGGCATAACGCTCGCCCCCGATCCCGCCGACGTCGCAGGGTTCGAAGAATTTGCCGCACGCTATGTCGCGGGGCTTCCCATTGTCCGCGAGGCCGTCCATTCAATGAAATGATCTCGGGCGGAGCGGATCCGCCGGAATCGATCGGGGGAAAATCATCATGTTAGAAGAATTGAAAGAAAAAGTATGGAAAGCCAATCTCGACCTCGTGAAGCACGGTCTCGTGCTCTTTACATGGGGGAACGTGAGCGAGATCGACCGCAAGAACGGTTTGATCGTGATCAAGCCGTCGGGCGTCGCCTATGAGGAGATGAAACCCGAAGATATGGTCGTCGTGGACCTCGAAGGGAAAGTCGTGGAGGGGCGGCTCCGTCCTTCCTCGGATACGCCGACCCATATCGAGTTTTATAAGGCATTCAAAAATGTCGGCGGGGTGACGCACACCCATTCGACCTACGCTACGGCGTGGGCGCAGGCGGGCAGAAGCATTCCGTTTTACGGCACCACGCACGCCGATTATTTCTACGGTGACATCCCGTGCGCCCGCTCCCTCACGCAGGAGGAGATCGAAGGGGAGTACGAAAAGAACACGGGGCTCGCGATCATCGAAAAGTTCCGCGAAGACGGGCTCGATCCGATCGAGGTCCCGGGCGTGCTCATCAAGAGCCACGGCGTTTTTGCGTTCGGGAAGGACGCCGACGGCTCGGTCTACAACGCGACGGTCATCGAAGAAGTCGCTAAGATGGCGACGATCACCGAACAGGTCAACCCGTACGTCGTGCGCGCGGATAAGTTCATGATGGAGAAGCATTATCAGCGGAAGCACGGCAAGAACGCGTATTACGGGCAAAAGAAATAAGTCCCGGAGAGGACCGACCCGCGCATTCTTGCGCGGAGACAAATAACGAAATTCTAAAAGGGGTAAATAAATCATGAAAGAAAAGATTGTCTATTGGCTTACCGGTTCCCAAACGCTGTACGGCGACGACGTTCTCGAACACGTTGCCCAACATTCCAAAGAGATGGCGCTCTATGTCAACCATCACGTTCCCGTGACGGTGCGCTATCTTACGACCTGCAAGAGCTCCGACGAAGTCGTCGCGGCAATCAAGCGGGTCAATGCGGATGAGAACTGTGTCGGCATCATTACATGGTGTCATACCTTCTCGCCCGCGAAGATGTGGATCAAGGGGCTCTCCATGCTTCAAAAGCCCATGTGCCACTTCGCAACGCAGTACAACGAGAAGTTGCCCTACGATACCATCGATATGGACTTCATGAATGAGAATCAGGCGGCGCACGGCGACAGAGAGTTCGGGTATATCGTCTCCCGTCTCCGTCTCGACAATAAGGTCATTGTCGGGTATTATAAGGATCCCGAAGCGCTCAAAGAGCTCGCGAGCTGGTGCCGCGTCGCCGCGGGCTATGCCTTCTCTAAGAAGGTCAAGGTCGCAAGATTTTCGGACAATATGCGCGACGTCGCCGTGACCGAAGGGGATAAGATCGACGCCCACATCAATCTCGGCTGGCAGGTGGACTATTATCCCATCGGCGACCTCGTGGACTACATCGACGCCGTGACCGAGCAAGAAGTAGACGCGCTCATGGCGGAGTATGAAGAGAAATACACGATGGGGACGGACAGGACCGAAGTCGTCCGCGAACAGGCGAAATACGAGATCGCGATGGAGAAGTTCTGCAACGACAAGGGCGGATATATCGGCATCGTCGATCACTTCGGATCCCTCCACGGCATGAACCAGCTCCCCGGGCTTGCCATTCAGGATTTGCAGTCCAAGGGCTATGGATTCGGCGCGGAGGGCGATTGGAAGATCGCGGCGTTGGGCGCTACCATGCAGTATATGGCAGACCAGAAGGGGACAGGGCTCATGGAGGATTACACCTACGATCTTGCCGACGGGCTCTGCTTAGGCGCGCATATGCTCGAGGTCTCTCCCCAATTCGCGGCGACGAAGCCCGAGATCCAAGTCCATCCGCTCGGTATCGGCGGCAAGAGCGATCCCGCGCGCCTCGTCTTCGAGGGGATCGACGCTCCAGAAGCGATCGCCGTCTCCATGATCGATATGGGCGACAGAATGCGCCTCATCGTCCAAAAGATCGAGCTCGTGAAGTATCCCCACCCGATGCCCAACCTGCCCGTAGGCGGTTTGATGTGGAAGTATCAGCCCAACTTTAAGGACGGGGTCGCCGCATGGATCTATGCGGGCGGTGCGCATCACACCGTCGTCTCCTCCGTCGTCACGGCGCAGGAAATGGTCGATCTCGGCAATATGTGGGGCGTGGAAGTCGTTCTGATCGATGAAAAGACGGATATCAACGATTTCAAACGTCAGCTCCTCTGGTCGGACGCAGTCTGGAAGACGAGAAGATAATGAGGGAAAACGGCGGGGCGGTGCGAGAGTACCGCCCCTCTTTTGACGATGAAAGTGATCGGATTACCCGTCGTGGGATCGACCAACGACGAAGTGAAAAAATATCTTTCCGCACGGGAGGACGTGATCGTGACCGCCGTGAGGCAGACGGGCGGGCGCGGCACGAAGGGGCGTAGCTTTCTCTCGGGAGAGGGCGGCGTCTATCTCTCTGCGCTCACGTTTTACCGCGGTCTGCCCGCCGCGCAGGCATTCGGGATCATGGCGCACGCCGCCGTCGCCGTATGCCGTACGGTGGAAGAGTTCGGCGGAACGCCCGAGATCAAATGGGCGAACGATGTCTTGGTCGCGGGCAGGAAGATCGCTGGGATCCTCATCGAAAACGCGTTCACCGCGGAAAATTTGATCGATCACAGCGTGGTCGGAATTGGTCTCAATGTGAACAATGATCTGTCTTCGCTTCGCGGGATCGCCATTTCGCTTTCCGAAGCGGTCGGGCGGCACGTCGGAACCGAGGAAGCCCGTCTTTCTCTCATCGGGAATTACCAAGCGCCCTCCGCATTTTCCGACTATCTCTCCCGCGTGCGCTTTTTAGGCAAGGAGATCGAGGTGCGGGAGGGGGAGACGGGTTATCTTGCGACTGCCCTCGGGATCTTACCGGACGGGCGGCTCGCAGTTGAGCGGTGCGGGAAAACGATCATCCTTTCCGCCGCGGAAATTTCGATACGGTATTGAAATGAAACATTTTTATTCTTTTCGGGAGATCCGCGAAGCGGAACTCCGCGCAATGGAAGGGGGCGAGACGGTCTCCTCCCTCATGGAACGGGCGGGCGCCGCGCTCGCGGCGGAAGTCGAACGCCGCTTCGAGGGGAAAGACGTCCTCTTTGTGTGCGGCGGAGGAAACAACGGCGGAGACGGGTTTGTCGCCGCGCGTCTGCTCTTGTCCCGCGGGCGGGAGACCGCGGTACTATGCGTAGCCGAGAAGTTTTCCGAAGCGTGCAGGGCCGCAAAGGAGGCGTATGAACGCGCGGGCGGGGAAGTCCTCGGCAGGATGTGTCGGCGCAGGTTTTCCGTCGCGGTCGATTGTCTCTACGGTACGGGGCTCAGCCGTCCCGCAGAGGGGGAAGACGCCGCTCTGATCGGGTTGATCAATGCCGCCGACCTCGTGATCGCGTGCGACGTGCCGACGGGTCTGACCGAGGGTGGGATTTCACTCGGACCGACCGTAAAGGCGGACGTCACCGTGACGATGGGGTTGAAGCAAGCCCTTCTTCTCGCCGACGGCGCGGATGTAGCGGGCGAGATCGTTTCCGCCGACATATTTCAGCCGCAGGGCGGCGCGGAAGTGTGGGAAGACAATGAGATCGCCGCGCTCTTCCCCCAAAGGCGGTCGCATTCCAACAAGGGCAATTACGGGCGTGCGGCAATTCTTGCGGGATACGGCAGTTTGGGCGCGCCGTTTATGACGGTAGGCGCCTGCCTCAAATCTGGGGCGGGATATACCGAACTTTGGCTCCCGCAGGATCCGGGGGCGCACGAGATGTTTTTGTTGCAACGCACCATCCTTGCGGCAAAATATCCCGCGTGCATCGTCAACCCGTACGAGGGAGAACCGTTTTCCGCGAAGGCGGTCGCGTTCGGAATGGGAGCGGGCGTGGGGGACCGTCAGCGGGAGACCTTGGAAAGGCTCCTTTCGGAATACCGCGCGGGTACGCTCGTGCTCGACGCCGACGCCTTGAACATCTTGGGAAAATACGGCACAGAAGCGCTGAAAGAGCGGAAATGCCCCGTGATCGTGACGCCGCACATCAAGGAATTTTCCCGTCTTTCGGGAATGCCGACTTCCGAGATCCTTTCGGATCCCGTGCGGTCGGCGCGCACGTTTGCGGCAGAGTACGGCGTAACGGTCGTCCTCAAAAACAACCGCACCGTGATCACGGACGGGGAACGGACTGCGATCAACCTTACGGGGGCGCCCGCGCTTGCCAAGGGGGGAAGCGGCGACGTGCTTTCGGGGCTCATCGCAGGGAGCGCCGCGCGAGGGCTTACGCCGTTCGAGAGCGCGGTTGCGGGTTGCTATCTATTGGGAAGAGCGGGCGAACTTGCTTCGAAAGAGATGGGGGATTACGCCCCTGACGCTTCCGACATCCTCGCCTATCTCCCGAAGGCATTTCCAAGGTCCGAGACTGTTTAAGAGCAAAAAAATAGCATTTTGGAGAGTACTTTGCGTGACATAGTACTATCCAAATTCATTTTATACGGTGCCGAGCAGACGAACCGCCATCGCCGCAAAGAGCAAAATACTGCCCGAAATGATGTAATACACGGGGAAAAAGGTAAAAAAGCTCATGAGAAGCAGGAGGGCGCCCGAGACAAAGAAGGGCCTCGCGTTCCGCTTTGCGAAGATCCTTCTGAACTTGGCGCGGGCGCGCGGACGGGGGATCTCGCCGCAGATCAGCTTTTCGGGCGTGGTCGCCGTGCGTTCGAAGAGGTCGAAGATCTCATCTCCGCGGACCGCTTTTCTGCCGAACGAGAGGAGCAACCGTTCGGCTTCGGGCGTAAGTTCGTTGACCAAGAGCGTAAAGGGGATCTCCCCATAGCTGCGGATCAATTTCGCTACGGCGTCTGCGGAGACGGGTTGCATGGTAAAGAGGGGGACGTTCGCCTCCCCGTCCACCGAGATGATCCCGTTCTGTTCGATCGCGCCCCGCCCGTCTGCCGTAAAAGCGGCGAGAAGCTGTTTGTTCAGCCGTTCTTCCCGCTCGAGGGCGAGATGTAAGAGCAACTTTTCCTTCCGTTCCCGCTCTGCGCGGCTCAAACTGTGTTTTCGGTGACGGAGATAGATCAACAGAAAACAGCCCGCACCCGCGGCGGCAGCGAGGAGAACGGAGACCGAGATCGCGATCCCCGTGGGCGCGCGTCCGTAACGCAACAGTCCGACGGAGATCAAAAACGTACAGAACGAATAAAAAAGCACATCGAGAATGAGGGGAAGATCCAACCGTTTCATGCTCTTTTTTTTGACAAGTTTTTCGTCTTTTAATCTTGCAAACGGGAGAAAATTATGATAGAATAGCGGTATGAAAGTGGGACTTTTCGGCGGTTCGTTCGATCCTGTCCATTCGGAGCATATCGCCTGCCTCAAAGCCGCGATCGGCGCGCTCGGGCTTAACGTCGTCTATTTGATCCCGTCGGCGCTTGCTCCGCATAAACGCGGGGGGTCTCACGCCGGCGGGGACGACAGGCTGAAGATGTGCGAAATTGCGGTGCGGGAGATCGAAGAGGCCCGTGTGAGCGACTATGAGCTCCGCCGCGACGGGGTCAGTTATTCCTATCTCACTTGCCGCTATTTTCGGGAGCTCTATCCCGACGACGAGCTGTACTTTTTGATGGGCGCGGATATGTTGGAGGACTTCTTTACGTGGAAAAATCCCGACGACATCCTGCAAAACGTCAGGCTCGCCGTCTGCGGCAGAGAGGAAACTCTGCCCGCGGCGTTGACCGAAAAGTTCCAAAGGCATTTTCATCAGACCGTAGCCGCCGTGCCCTATACGGGCGCCGCGGTCTCTTCAACCGGGCTGAGGGTCCGTTTGGCGTTTGAAAAGCCTTGCGACACGCTCGGCGGAGAGGTCGCCGCATACATCCGCGAGAGAGGGCTGTACCGTTATCCCGTGATCGGGCGTGCGCTTGCGCTTGAAAAGCCTTCGAGACGGGAGCACAGCTTCCGCGTGGCGCTTCTCGCTTGCGAACGGGCGCGTACTTTGGGGATTTCGGAAGAAAAAGCGTTGCTCGCCGCGGCATTGCACGATTGCGCAAAATCCGTGCCTCTCTCCGATCCCATGCTTGCGGGGTACCGCCCTCCCGAGGGGATCCCCGATCCCGTGCTTCACCAAGATACGGGCGCCTATCTCGCCGAACATTGTTTCGGGATCGGCGACGGCGAGATCATCGACGCGATCCGATACCATGCGAGCGGACGGGAAGACATGACGAAGCTCGGAAAGCTCATTTATCTTGCCGACCTTTTGGAGGAGTCCCGTACATTCGAGGGGGTCGAAGAGCTCAGAAAGCTCTTTTGGGAGGATCTCGACGCGTGTTTGGTCGCGTCGTTGGAAAACCAGCTCCGCCACTTGGAAGCGGGCGGAATGCCCGTCTATTCCTTGACGCGGCAGGCTTATCGGTGGGCGAAAAGCCATATCAACGTGGAAAATTGACCGTCTGAATAGTATTATGCGAGACATACTACTATCCAAACGGCAAAAAATATAAAAGAAGGGGAAAGCTATGGAAAGTTACGAACTCGCAAAGGCTTGCGCAAAGGCATTGTCGGACAAGAAAGGAGAGGATATCGTCATCCTCAACGTTTCTGACCAGACGGTCGTATGCTCCTATTTCGTGATCGCGAGTGGCAAGAGCACCACGCAGGTGCGCGCGCTCGGTGACAACGTGGAGGAAGCGATGAAAAAGCAGTACGAACTCTATCCCGTGCGCACGGAAGGGCTCAGGGAAGGGCGTTGGGGCGTGATCGATTACGGCGACGTCGTCGTTCACATTTTCAACGAAGAATCCCGTTTGTTCTACTACCTCGAACGTCTTTGGGACAGCGGCAGGAACGTCGAACACTACGAGGGATGATCTGCGTCATTTGAAATCGAAGCGCCGAGGCTCGGAATATTCCGCCTTGGCGCGTTTTTTCTTTTTTTCGACGATATAGTATACCGGTTCGGGCTTGGGCCGTTCCTTTTCCTCTTTCGGCTTTTCGGGGGGATTTTTCCGCGCGCGGAAACCGATTCCCGCGAGCTTGACGAGATGTACGAGCACGATGCAAAGGAGCAGGACGGCGACTGCGACCGCGGCTCCCGTACCTTGGACAGATAAAAGTTCCATGCGCCCATTGTACCCGATCCCGTTTGTCGGAAATGGTTCGATGCGCGTATAATTCCCCGTATTTTCGGGAAAGATAACCGCTATGGAAGGTACGATCCTCTCCGCGGCGGAAGCCGTGGAATACGGTGAATTCAAGCGTAGCAGAAGAGAGGCGGAGATCGCAATGACGCTAAAAAAGATCATTGTGAACGGAGCGCGGCGGGATACCGACCGTTTTGCCCTGAAATCTGCCTGTGAGAGCGCAAAGAAGCTATCGGCTTACGGCGTCCTCGTCTCGCCCGTCGGGGTCGCCGCGGCGAAACGTCATCTCGAGGGCAGTACGACCTACGTCGTCTGTCTGGTCGGCGGGACGGGCGAAACGCTGATGGCGGTCAAAAAGACGGAGACGAAGAAGGTGATCGCGGCGGGAGCGCGGGAGATCCGTCTCGTTCTCTGTTATTCCATGCTCAGAAGCGGCAATCTGCAATATCTGAAGCGGGAAGTCAAAAAGATCCGCAGAGCGGTGCGCAAGGGGACCCTTTCGGTCTCCCTCGAAGACCATAGTCTCGGCGAGGAGGAGATCGCTCTCGGCGTGCGCGCCGCGGTAGAGGGAAAGGCGGACGCCGTCTGTGTGCGCGGGGAAGTCGGGCTCGTCCTCCGCGCGTTGCGTGCGGCGGCAGGCAAGATCCGCGTGGACGCTTCCGACATCGAAAACGCCGAACAGCTCCGCGCCTTGCAGAAGGCGGGGGCGGCGCTCGCCGAGACCCGCGTGCCCGAACAGTTGGCGGAAGAGCTCTATGCGGAGGCGCGGGAAGAGGCAGGTCTCATCGAGACGATCCGCTCGCCGCTTGTCCCGCCCGAAGAGACCAAACCGCCCGTTCCGTGAGAATTGCTCCGACTCTGTCGGAGCTCTTTTTACAAATTTAACCAAACTTTTCTCCGACCCGTTCGATAAATCTCCGAAAACCGCCCAAAAACGCTTTGAATTTTCGCGGAAATATAGTAAAATAGACGAGTGAATCAAAGTGTATGCAGAGCATACCGAATCGGAGCAGAAAATGGGTTTGATTTCTTATATCAAGAACAAAGACAGCAGAAAGAGCTTAAAGAAACTCAACAAGATGGCGCTCAAGGTCGAAGCGCTTGAGCCCAAATATCAGGCGATGTCCAACGAGGAACTCCGCGGGCAGACGGCGGTCTTCAAAGAACGCCTCAAAAACGGGGAAACGCTCGACGATATTCTCTACGACGCATTTGCGGCGCTCAGGGAGGCGAGTTGGCGAGTCCTCGGCATGAAGCACTTCCACGTCCAGATCGTGGGCGGCATTTGCCTCTATCAGGGACGTATCGCCGAAATGAAGACGGGCGAAGGAAAAACGCTCGTCGCAACGCTTCCCTCCTATCTCGCTGCCTTGGGCGGGAAGGGCGTGCATATCGTTACCGTCAACGACTATCTCGCCCGCCGCGACGCCGAGTGGATGGGGAAGGTCCATAAGTTCATGGGATTGACCGTGGGCGTCATCGTTCCCGGGATGGAAGACGACGCCAAGCGCGCCGCCTATCAAGCGGATATTACTTACGGGACCAACAACGAATTCGGGTTCGATTACCTGCGCGATAATCTCAAATCCGACCTCAAGCTGATGGTCCAGCGCGAACTCAGCTTCGCCATCGTCGATGAAGTCGACTCCATCCTCATCGATGAAGCGAGGACCCCGCTCATCATTTCCGGCAAAGGGGAACAGTCCTCCGACCTCTACCAGAAAGTTGACCGCTTTGTCCGCAAACTGCACGGCGGTTACGACGACGATCTCAAAGATCTCGAAAACCAAGGCAAACTTTCGAAGCGCGCCAAGGGTCAGCCCGGGGAGAGCAAGATCAAGCGGGCGGAAGAGCTCAACTGGGACTTCGTGATCGAGCGCAAAGAAAAGAACGTACACCTCACCGACTTCGGCGCCGCCAAAGCGGAGCAGGAATTCGGTTTTACCGATTGGGACGGCATCGCCGCCGCGAAGATCAACCATCATATCCAGCAGGCGCTCAAAGCGCACCATCTCTTCAATCTCGGAGAGCAGTATATCATTCAGGACGGCGAGATCATCATCGTCGATGAATTCACGGGCCGTCTCATGATCGGAAGACGGTATTCCGACGGGCTTCACCAGGCGATCGAGGCGAAAGAGGGCGTCAACATCCGCGAGGAAAACAAAACGTTCGCGACCATCACCTTCCAAAACTATTTCCGTCTTTATAGCAAGCTCTCGGGTATGACGGGTACGGCGAAGACCGAAGAGGGAGAATTCCGCACGATCTACTCCCTCGACGTCATCGAGATCCCGACGAACCGCCCCGTCGCGCGGAAAGACCATCACGACCGCATTTTCTCCACCGAAAACGGCAAAAAGACCGCGATCGTCCGCGAGATCGTCGCGCGCCATGAAAAGGGACAGCCCATCCTCGTCGGTACCGTTTCCGTCGATAAATCGGAGGAGATCTCCCGTTTGCTCAGAAGAAACGGCGTCCAGCACAACATCCTGAACGCGAAGAACCACGAACGCGAGGCGGAGATCGTCGCGCAGGCGGGAAGATACGGCGCAGTCACCATCGCCACCAACATGGCGGGCCGCGGTACCGATATCCTTTTGGGCGGCAATCCCGAATATCTCGCCAAGAAGCGTCTCCGCGAAGAAGGTGTAGAGCACGACGTCATCGAGCTTGCCACGAGTTTTGCCGACGTGGACGACGATGTCCTCGCCGTACGCGAACGTTACCAAAAGCTCTATGCGGAATACAAGGCGCAGACCGACGAGGAGAAGAAGAAGGTCATCGAAGCGGGCGGTCTGCTCATTATCGGTACCGAGCGCCACGAGAGCCGAAGGATCGACAACCAGCTCCGCGGCAGGTCGGGGCGTCAGGGCGACGTCGGCGAATCCATCTTCTTCCTCTCCCTTGAAGACGATCTCATGAAGCGCTTCGGCGGAGAGCGTATGAAGGGCATCTACGAGCGTTCCAAGATGCAGGAGGAGGACAGTCTCGAGAGCAAGCTCCTCACCCGCCTCATCGAATACGCCCAAAAGCAGATCGAAGGCAGGAACTTCGGGATCCGCAAAAACGTCCTCCAATACGACGACGTCATGAACAAACAGCGCATGATCATCTATGCCGAGCGCAATAAGGTGCTTAGGGGCGAAGATGTCCATCAGCAAGTCCTGAAATATATCCCGGACTATATCGCCGAGATCATCCGTCAGACGGTCGAGGTCGGCGACGTACCCGAAAAATGGAACGAACACGATCTCAACGATGCGCTCGAGCGGGGGATCCTGCCCGCGGGGACGAATTTCGTCACCCGTGAAAAATTGGAAAAATGGGATTACGACGTCGCGCTCAAAAAGATCTCCAAGCGCGTCGAAGAATGCTATGAGGAGAAGATCAAGAATATCTCCGAACAGCTCAAGAACACCGATTTCGAGTTCGGTCAGATCGAGCGGCGCGTCCTGCTCGATATGGTCACCCGCGAGTGGATCGATCATATCGACGCAATGGATCAGCTCCGCAAGGGCATCGGGCTCCGTTCCTATGCGCAGATCGACCCCGTGATCGCCTATAAACAAGAGGGCTTTGCGATGTTCGACGAGATGATCGAGCGCATCCAAAGCCGCACCATCGAGACGTTGCTCCGCGTGAACATTCAAGTTTCCCGCCGTGAGACGCCCGTTCCCCGCGTCCTTCCGAAAAACGAGATTGCCGCCCGTCCCGAAGAGAACGCAGACGACGGCGCCGTGACGCCCGCCCAAGCGGAGGCGCCCGCCCGTCCCGTTCCCCGCATCTTCCCCAAGACGGAATTCAAGGCGAACACAGCCGACCGTACGGAAGGGCAGGAACCGCCCAAGGAGGCGCTTGCAAAGAGCAGTCAGCTTCCCATGATGGGCATCCATACGCCCGCGCCCGTGGACGTCAGCCAGCTCAAGACGAGCGGGAGCGAAAAATTCAACCCCGCTACCATGAAGAAGGCGAAAAAGCCGGGTCCCAACGATCCCTGCCCCTGCGGAAGCGGATTGAAGTATAAGAAGTGCCACGGGAAACCGTTCTGATGGCGCCGCGAGAGTTTCTTCTTTTTGCATAGCGGCGGGGCCTCTCGGCGGTCCCCGCCGGATAAAAAAATTCAAGCAGAAGGTCATATGTTCAAGGCAGACGATTACAGACTGAAGATCAAAGCACTCGAAGAAACGCTCGGGGAGGCGAAGTACGCGCTCGATATCGACCACAGATACGGGCTCTTAAAGGAATTGCGCGCCGAACAGGAAAAGCCGGAAGTTTGGCAGGATCTCGAGCGGTCGGCGAAAATCGGAAGAGAGATCTCAGCGAACGAATCCAAGATCTCTTCCTACGAAAAGGGCAGAAAGGCGCTCGACGACGCGATCGAGATCATCGGGCTCATCGAGGAGACGGGGGAGGAAGAACTCGTCCCCGAACTCGACCGCATGATGGCGGCCGCGGAAGAGGACATCGAAGAGATGCGCGTAAAGGCGCTTCTCCGCGGGAAGTACGATAATTCCAACGCGCTTCTCTCCATCCATGCAGGCGCCGGCGGTACGGAGGCTTGCGATTGGGTCTCGATGCTCTATCGGATGTATTGCCGCTATGCGGAGATGAACGGCTATAAAGTGACGGAGATCGACCGCCTCGCCGGAGACGCGGCGGGGCTCAAATCGGTGGATTTCCGCGTGGAAGGGGAGAACGCGTACGGCTACCTGAAAGCGGAGATCGGCGTCCACCGCTTGGTCCGTATTTCTCCTTTCGACGCAAATAAGCGCCGCCAAACCTCCTTTGCCTCTCTCGAAGTCATGCCGGAAGTAGACGATGAAGCCGAGGTGGAGATCAAGGACGAAGATATCCGCATCGACGTCTACCGTTCTTCGGGCGCGGGCGGGCAAAAGGTCAATAAGACGGAGACCGCGATCCGTATCACGCATTTCCCGACGGGCATCGTCGTCACTTGCCAAAACGAGCGCAGTCAGTTGCAAAATAAGGAGATGGCATTCAAATATCTCCGCTCCAAACTGCTCGAAAAGCAGATCGAGGAGCGTATGGCTGCGGAAGCGGCGCTCAAAGGGGAGACCAAAAAGATCGAGTGGGGCTCCCAGATCCGCTCCTATGTCTTCTGCCCTTACACACTCGTCAAAGACCATCGGACGGGTTACGAAGTGGGCGACGTCCAATCGGTCATGGACGGCAACATCCAAGGCTTTATCATCGACTATTTGAAGAAGTCGTAACGCATGAAAGAGAACCCTATTATTTTAGGCATCGAATCCTCCTGTGATGAGACGGCTGCCGCCGTGATCCGCGGGAGGACCATTTTATCCGACGAGATCATCTCCTCCGCGGCGGTGCAGGCGAAGTACGGCGGTGTGGTCCCCGAGATCGCCTCGCGCGCCCATACGGACGCGATCGGGGAGGTCGTTTCCCGCGCGCTCGATACGGCGGGAATCGGAAAAGAAGAGCTCGACGCCGTCGCCGTCACCTACGGCGCGGGGCTATTGGGCGCCTTGCTCGTGGGGCTTTCCTTCGGGAAGGCGCTTTCCTATGCGCTCGGGATCCCGCTCATCGGCGTCAATCATATCCGCGGACATCTCGCGGCCGCCTATCTCGAGGACGAGAAGTTGGAACCGCCCTTCGTCACGCTACTCGCGAGCGGGGGGCATACCGCGATCCTGTACACCAAATCTTATACGGAGTTCGAAGTCCTCGGCGGCACGAGGGATGACGCGGCGGGCGAGGCGTTCGATAAAATTGCCCGCGTACTTTCATTGCCCTACCCCGGAGGGCCGCAGATCGAAGCGCTCGCGCGGACGGGACAAAATCGGATCCCGATGCCGAAAATGCTCAAAGGATTGGGCGGTTATGACTTTTCGTACAGCGGCTTAAAAACGCATATCATCAATTATGTCCATACCATGTCTCAAAGAGGGGAGGAGTTTTGCGCCGCAGACGTCGCTTGTTCCTTCCAACACGCCGCCCTCGATATCCTTGCGGAAAAGGTTGTGGAAGCCGCAAAAGAGCGAGGGGTGAAGACGGTCACGGCGGGAGGCGGTGTGATCGCAAACGGGTATCTCAGGGAGCTTCTCCAAGCGCAGTGCGGGCGCGCAGGTCTCAAATTGGTATTGCCCGCGAAGAAACGATGTACCGACAACGCCGCCATGATCGCCGCCGAGGGGCTGATCGGTTACCGCGCGGGGAATTTTTCGCCGCTTACGCTCAACGCCGCGGCAAGTATCCCTCTTCGTTAAATATTTTTTTGTCCGTGCGCCGCATATGCGGCGCATTTTCAGTTTCGGAAGGAACGATATAGATAATATTCCTGTTTCCGCCCTTCCTCCTTGCATACGGCGCGCCGCCGTGTTATATTGGAAGCGCTTCCGCGCATAGGCGTAGAAATCGGACAGGAGGAAAAATTATGAAACGGAAAGGGATCTTGGCGGCGATCGTCGGGATAGCGCTATTAGGCGGCATTGGCTTATTGGGCGCGTGCGGTCATAGCCATTCGTTTTCGTCCGCGTGGGAACACGACGCAAACACGCATTGGCATCCCGCGGCTTGCGATCACGACGTCAGGGATGGCGAGGCGACCCATGATTGGGACGACGGAACGGTCACGCTGGCGGCCACTTGCGTGGCGAAGGGCGAAAAGACGTATTCCTGCAAAGTGTGCGGCGAGACCAGAAAAGAGGACATTCCCATCGCGCAAGACGCCCATGATTGGGGAACAGGTACCGTTACGAAGGCGGCGACCTGCAAGGAACCGGGCGTCCGTTCGTTTACTTGTTCGTATGATAGTACCCATACGAAGACGGAAGAGATCGGAATCGACGATACCGTGCACAGCTTCTCCAACCGTTGGTCGTATAACAACGATTCGCATTGGAAGGGGGCGACGTGCGGCCATAGCGTCCGTTCGGAGGAAGCCGAACACGTTTGGGACAGCGGCACGGTGCTCGAAGATGCGACTTGCCTGAAACCAGGCAAGAAACAATTCACCTGCACGGTTTGCAATAAAACCAAAGAAGAGGAGATCGATATCGACGCCGCCGCGCACAGCTACGGCGACGAGTTGGAGTCCGATGAAAATTTCCATTGGTATCCGGCCAATTGCGGACACAGCGAGGTCCACGGGCAGGAGGAAGCGCATCAATGGGATGGAGGACAGGTCACCAAGCAACCCGACTGCGGCGTCGCGGGCGAGACGACTTATATCTGCACCAAGTGCAAGCGGACAAAAACCGTCCCCATCGAACCCCTCGAGCATACCTTCTCCGAACAATGGGCGCACGACGCCGAAAAGCATTGGCATCCCGCGACCTGCGCCGAGCATAGCGCGGTAGACCACACCGCCGTCCGCAAAGAGGAATCGGGGCATACGTTCAAGGATCAGGTCTGTACGGTTTGCAACTATCGCTTGGAACAGCTTCTTCGCTTCCAAACGAGCACGGACGGAAGTTATGCGATCGTAACGGGCTTTGCGGACGGAGTAGAGCCTTCCGAAGTGACCGATCTCGTCATTCCCGATACTTACGGGGAACTGCCCGTATACGAAATTGCCGCGGGCGCTCTGTCCGAGGGGACGCTTTCCACGGGCAATGTGATGAGGTCGATCTCTTTGCCCGCCTCGCTCCGTAAGATCGGAAGTTATGCCTTTGCGGGGAACGATGCGCTGGATACCGTTTATTGGCGGGGCGACCTTGCAGGTTGGCTGAGTTTGACCGCCTCGCAAACCGGCGGGAATCCCGTCGGGTGCGGTACGGGCGAACACTGCGTCCTCTATATCGACGGCGCACTGCTCACGAAGATCGAGATCCCCGCTTCGGTTACGCGGATCAGGGACGGCGCATTCCTCCGTTGCTATTTGATCCAAAGCGTCGAGATCCCGTCCACGGTCACCGTGATCGGGAGCAACGCCTTCCGCTATTGTTCGGGCATTACGGAGCTGACGGTCCAAAGCGGTTTGACCGAGATCGGCTCCTATGCGTTCGGATCCTGTGAGAGTTTGCGGGATGTCTCCGTCCCCGCGAGCGTGCAGAAGATCGGGAGCGGTGCGTTCGCTTCCTGCCGTTCGCTTGAAAAGCTCACGCTTCCCTTCGTGGGACAGACTCCTTCTCCCGCGTCGGCATCGGCGTCCACCTTATTCGGCTATATCTTCGAGCAAAAGACTACCAGCCCCGGGAAAAACGTTCCCGAAGGCTATCTCGCGGTATTGCAATCCTTCGGCAAGAATTCGGGGAACAAGCGCTATGCGATCGTTCCCGCTTCTCTTCGTGAAGTGAAGATCACGGGCGGCGAGCTCAAATTCGGCGCTTTCCACGGCATGAAGATGCTCACAAAGATCGAGTTCCCGCAGACGTATACCGAGATCGCGGCCCGCGCCTTCGAAGGTTGTGAAAATGTAGAGAGTATCACGATGGGGGACAACGTCTTAGTCATCGGCGACGGCGCGTTTTCGGGCATGAAGAAGCTGACCTCCTTCGATCTCGGCACAAAAGTGGAGAAGATCGGCGTAGGCGCATTTGCGAGCTGTCCCATCGAAGAGATCACGATCCCCGCTTCCGTCAAAGAGATAGGGACGAACGTGAGCGATTCGGGATTGAGCGGCGGCGTATTCGCTTACAATAAAGTTTTGAAGAAGGTCTATATTTCGGATCTTACCGCATGGTGCAAGATCAAGTTTTCCTCCGTCTCCGATAATCCCATCAGCATTGCGAGCGAATGGTATCTCGACGGCAGTCCGATCGAAAACATCGTCGTTCCCGAAGGGATCACGCGGCTCGGGAAGTATGTCTTCACCACCTACGCGGGGATCAAGAGCATTAAGGTGGGGAAAGACGTCGAAGTGATCGAGTCCAACGCGTTTAATAAGCTGAGCGGATTTACCTTAAAGTTCGATGACCCCAACGGATGGTCTTACGCCAACGTGGAGTCTTCCACGAAGTGGACGGAGATCGCGGCGGCGCGGCTTACGGGCGACCTCGTCGGGGGAGATTTTGTCAAGGAATTCAACAATAAATTCCTGAAAAAGACAGCTGTTTGAAAAGGTGTGCTACGCGGACGGATCTTCGGATGACGCCCGCATCGGTCAAATGTTGCTTGAAAAAAGCTCTTGGAGGATCCCTCCGAGAGCTTTTATCTATTATAGTCGGCTTGTTCATATGCCTTTATGGACGAGAATTGTCTTCCACTCAGCTTGCCGCCGAGAGCTTTTCGATCAGTTCTTTCCCGCCTTCCATGTCCGCCAGAGCAGAGAGATCGTTGTCATCGAGCCAAACGGTCATCTCCTCCTCGTGGGACGTGGTCTCGAGAATGCACGCTTCGCCCCTGAACACAGTCAAATCTTCATAGACGAGTTCGAAGTTTCTGCCGAAAACGACATATCCCCAATCGTGTTCCCAGTCGTCCTCGCCGCGGGAAGGCTTCGAAAGGGAGGAGCCCAAAAACGCTTGCCGCGTGGGTTCGTCGAGCGCAAAGTCGCACTCCTCATGGAGTACGGAGGAATATCCGAACGTCACGCGCGGATTCAGCGAACGGTGAAAGGCGAGAAGTTTTCTTCCGATGAATCGATATTGGACATGGATGGCATATTCGCGCTTCATTCCGCGCAAGAATTCACGGCATTGCCGGATGACGCGCGTGCAATAATCGGAAAAAACCTCTTTGGAGGGCACGCCCTCGAAATAGGCGAGAAGGAAATCATCGAGTTGCGGGTTTTCGGGGTCGTATTCCCGCGCCTTGCGTTCATACTTTTCGATCTGCGCCAACTGCTTGTTCCGCGCTTCCTCAAACGCCGCATTCAAGTCCTTCATTTTTAGCGGACGGAGAAGGACCTTCGTCAAACACTTTGCCCTCGTTCCGACGGTGAGGCAGTATCGGATCAAGAGATTCCGCTCTTTTTGCGTCAAAGTATTGAGATTTCCGACCATGTTCAAACAATATTCCATAACTTGATCTCCCGATAAGAAGACGGAGACCGCCTCCGATTTTTGATAATTTATGAGTGTGGGAAAAGACAACGTTCCGTGCAATATTTCATCGTTGCATTCAATTAGCTATGCAGTCTGAAAAATTCAAGCGCGTATTCGATCTCGGGGATATTGGGGCTGAGAATAACTTTCATAGAATTGATCGTCACCTCGTCGAACGAACCGATCACCAAAATCAGATTATCTTCCGAAGCCGTCTTTGTCAGCTTGCGGACAAAATAGCTGTCGATCACCAAAGTGAGCGTTTTTTCGTTTGTAAACCGCCCGTCTCTCAAATACGAAAAGAATTTTCCGCTTTCCTCCGCCAAGAGCTCGATATCGGCGTCGTCGGTGATCGTCGGCTCCGAAACATCGATGAATTTTGCGGCATGGGTGTGGCAATAGTTGTAGAATTGGCGATAGTCTATCGGGTACGCATGATAGACGCGATGAAAATATTCATAAGCATTCTGCACAGTATATTTTGCATGATTTCCTATGATTTCTATGATTTGACTTGCAACCTTTCCAAACAGCGTATGATCGACGGCGTACTCCAAACCGAATTTTTCAGCCGCCCAAGTTCTATCACAAAAATGATTTTTCTGATTGAAAGCGCCTACGAACATCTTCTCCTCCCATACGCGTATTGCGTATCAAAAATTCAGTCTATTGCTTTCAGAAATAGATAGACGTCGTTTCCCTTTTGGTTTTTGTAAGGATATAGATCCGATTCGAATCCCAAACTTTTGTGTAGGGCGATACTCAGCTCATTATCCGTTCGGATTTGGTTGCAAACAATTCTATATCCTTTCTTTTTGCAAATCTCTAATGCCGAAGCGACCGCTTGCTTTCCGAAACCTCGCCCTTGAAATCCCGAAAATATTTCGAGCCCGATGGATACGACGCTCTCTGAATGTTCATAAAGTGAAAATTCTCCCGCGATTTGACCGTCGCCGATGACCGAAAACATTTCAAAATATTTACCGCGGAATTCGAATCGGTTCCAATCGTCGATCATTTGGCGGATAGCGTCGGCGGATAGATCGTGGTCATGCAGGAGCCGTAACGTCTCAGCGTCGTCAGCGGTGAAATTTCTTAGTTCTACCATAGTACGCTCATTAAATCAAATTTTCTTCAGAAGTACAGACCGTACGGTTCACCCTCGTAAATTGTAAAAAGGAAGGCTACTCTTGGTCCGACAATGAAATTTCTGTTTCCATTATGATTATACCATAAGATGCCGCCAAAATCAAGCAGGGGCGATTATCCCCGCAGAGGATTTCATGATAGAAAGCCCGCCGAGGGGAGATCTCTTCGTCGGGCTTTTGATATTATTTTACTTTTTGAACTTTTACGTCGAAAAATTCGATCTCTAAAACATCATGGTGCGCTTCGCCGCCCACAAAATACTCCAATTCAATTCGGGCGCGCATGAATTGTTCTGCGGGAAAGCAGTCGAGCGAGAGGATATAACAGTCTTTCATTCGCTTCGGCTTTTGGGTAAATTTCCCGTCCCAAAATAAGATTTCATAGAAATTTCCGCCCGCGGGCGGTACTTTCGCAGTCTTAAAATCGACAAGGAGCGAAAGGCACTCTTTTCCATAGATTTCGTCGTAGAAGTAATCGACGAGTTTCGCGTCGTGGAAAGAGACGTTTGTAAGGAAGCATAAGCCGTCGGCTACCGAAAGGTCATGAGTTTGCGTTTTTATGGTGTTACACATGATTTTCTCTGTACAATTATAACCCCATAATGTATTCCAACATTCTGAGTTCCCGCTCGACTTGCTTGTAATAGTCACTTTGCAGATACTGCGGTGCGAATTTTTCTCTGTTAGAAATCGCCTCGTTTGCTGTCTTGGGAATGGGAAGCGGTTGCAGGTCGGCAAAATCGTTCAACGAGGCGAGGACAGAATATGTTTCCTCGGTCAGGTAATTTTTTGCAATTTGCCGAAACTTCGCAAAGTCGCACGGCTCGGAGGGCTTCATATAGAAATAGTAGTGAACCGCTTCGTCGACATACCAACACAGGTCGCGGAGAATACGAATTTCTTTTTTCAATTCGGCTTTTGCCTTGTTCTTCAAACCCAATGCGATTTTTTGCATTTGCCCATATAGCGGCATATCCTTGATGGTGTCGTTTACGACGGATAACACCGCGTCTTTGAGGCTGTCGTCCACTTCTGCCATGTGATACAGCGAAAAGACTTCGTGCGAGACGCAGGAGAACAGACACTTTTCTCCTTGAAACAGAGCTAAGTTTTCGAGCAAGGGCGGTTCGCCCCCGAACATACAGGTAAGGCTTTCGTCGAGAATGTGTCTTTTGAGCGGCTCTGTCAGTCGGAAGCGGAAAAGATTGCCCCGCATTCCGTTGTCGTTTTCTTCATGGCGGCAATCCAGAAAGGCAGGAATGATATCTTCATATTGTGTGCCGTATAAATCGTAAATATCTTTCAGCCCGTAAATATCGCTTCCCAAAAATTCAGCGGTATCACAGACGGACAGCACTGTTTTCGTAACGATTTGTTCTACTTCCTCGAACTGCGTATAACACGGGATATCTTCAAAATACATAATCTCTCTGCCAAATTCGGATTGCCACTTTTATTATACCATAAGGCGGCGTGAAAATCAAGTAGGGCGGTTATCTCCGCAGAGGATTTCATGATAGACAGCCCGCCGAGGGGAGAAAGGAATGCAGGCGTAAAAAAGAAGTTGTCATTTCGGACAACTTCTTGCAAAATGCGCCTTGCGGCGATGTGGTGCATCTTGAGGAGCTCGAATCCCCAGCCTTCGGTTCCGTAGACCGACGC
>CANQXA010000021.1 GCA_947627765.1 uncultured Clostridia bacterium | reverse complement strand
CGAGCGCATCCGCACCTACAACTTCCCCCAGAGCCGCATCACCGACCACCGCATCGGGCTCTCCCTGCACGACATGGAGGGTTTTCTCGCGGGCGACCTCGACGGCATGATCGACGCCCTTGCCCGCGCCGATACCGAACGCAAACTCGCGGGCGAAGAGCCGTAAATTCCCATACCCGATGATCAACGGAGGCCTTATATGGAGGTTTTAGCAAAGCGGATCCGCACCATTTCCCCCTCGCAGACGCTCGCCGTCAGCGCGAAAGCCAAGCAGATGAAGGCGGCGGGGGAGAACGTCATTTCCTTCGGCGTGGGGGAACCAAATTTTTCTACGCCGGAGCACATCGTCGGCGCCGCGATCGCCGCCCTCGAGAAGGGATATACCAAATATACGCCGAGCGCGGGGATCTACGAGCTCCGCCGCGCCATTTGCAGTAAGTTCCGCCGCGACAACGGTTTGGAGTACGAACCCTCCCAGATCGTCGTCTCCAACGGCGCAAAACATTCCATTTTCAACGCCTGTTTCGCCCTTGTGGACGAGGGCGACGAGGTGATCATCCCCGCCCCCTATTGGGTGACCTATCCCGAAGCCGTGAAAGTCTGCGGCGGCGTGCCCGTCATCGTACGGGCGAGCAAGCGGACGGGCTTCAAGATCACGCCCGAACAGCTCCGAGGCGCCATCACGCCTAAGACGAAGCTCTTCATCTTCAATTCCCCCTGCAATCCCACGGGCGCCGTGTACTCCGAGGCGGAAGTGCGCGCCCTCGCCGAGGTGTGCGTCCAAGCGGGGATCTTTGTCCTCTCCGACGAGATCTACGAGAAGCTCGTCTACGGGAACACCAAGCCCTTTTCGTTCGCCGCCTGCTCCCAAGCCGTGAAGGAGAAGACGGTCACCGTGAACGGCGTCTCCAAGACGTACGCGATGACGGGCTGGCGGATCGGCTACCTCGCCGCGCCGCCCGAGATCGCCCGCGCCATCGATTCTTTCCAGAGCCATACGACGAGCAATCCCAACTCCGTCGCCCAATACGCCGCGCTCAAAGCGCTCTCCTCTTCGGAGGCGGCGGTAGAGGAAATGGTTGCGCGGTTTGCACGAAGGAGACTCGCTATGATCGAGCGCATCTCGGACATGGGTGGGGCGTATTGCATCATCCCCGACGGCGCGTTCTACTGTATGCTGGTCGTGAGCGGCGTCTTCGGGAAGTCCTTCGGCAGCAGAAAGATCGAAAATTCCAACGATTTTGCCGACGCCCTCTTAGACGCGGCAAAGGTCGCCGTCGTCCCCGGGTCGGCATTCGGCGCCGACGACTGCGTCCGCCTCTCCTACGCGCTCTCCATGGAAGAGATGCTCGAAGGGCTCGGCAGGATCGACGCCTTTTTGCAGAGCCTCGCCTAAACGAAAATTATTTTCGCAAATTTTCCGAAACCCCTTGAAAATCGGGGAAAAAGTTGTTACAATAAAGACAACAAGAACGCCGTGAGGCGCAAGGAGGACGAAATGCTCAAAATCATCTGCGGCCCGAAAGGGAGCGGCAAGACAAAGCGCATCATCGAAACCGCCAACCATGAGGCGGAATCGGCGAAGGGGCACCTGATCTTTATCACCGACACCAAGAGATATATGTACGACTTGAAGCGCGCCATCCGCTTTGTAGACGTAACCGATTACGCCGTCGCGGGGGAGGAAGCGCTCTGCGGTTTCATCAAGGGCATCATCGCCGGGAATTACGACAACGAATTTATCTATGTAGACGGGATCGCGCGGATCGCAGGCAAGGCGCTTGCGGACATGGCACAGTTCTTTTACCTCATCGAGAAGGTCTCCGAGGAGAGAGGGCTCACCGTCTGGGTTACTTGCAGCTGCGCGGAAGAGGAGCTGCCCGAGTTTGCCAAGAAGTATCTTTGACCGCTTGAACGGCCGATCCCGTCCCGCTTAGGCGGGACGGTTTAGTCGTATCGGAAAAAAAGGGTAAACATATGGATTTTGTCAGCACACGAGGAGGAGAACGGACGACGGGCGCATGGGCGGTCGTCAAAGGGCTTGCGGCGGACGGCGGTCTGTTCGTCCCCGAGACGTTCCCCGCCGTATCACGGGCAGAGCTTACGGAAATGCTCGGCATGGACTATCCCGAGCGCGCCGCCCGCATTCTCGGTAAATTTTTCGGGGAATACGGCGAAGAGGACCTGCTTGGCGAGCTCAGGCGGGCGTTTGCCCGTTTCGAGGGCGAGGATCCCGTACCCCTCGTCCGCATCGAGGGGGATCTCTACATTCTCGAGCTCTTCCGCGGCCCTACCTGCTCCCATAAGGATATGGCGTTTTCCGTCTTTCCCCATCTCTTGGGGAAGGGATGCGCCCTCACGGGGGTCAAAGAGGACCTGCTCGTCGTCACCGCCACGAGCGGAGACGCAGGCAAAGCCGCCATGGAGGGATTCCGTGGCTTAGGGAACGTCAAGACGGTCGTCTTCTATCCCGACGAGGGCGTCTCCAAGATGCAGAAACTCCAGCTCTGCACGGAGGAGTGCGAAAATGCGGGCGTCATCGCGGTCAAGGGGGGCTTCGACGACTGCTACGCGGGCGTGAAGAAACTGTTCCGCTCTGAAAAATGCCGCACCGCGCTCGCCGAACGGGGGTATCGTCTGACGTCCGCGAACGCGCTCAACGTGGGCTGTCTGCTTCCGCAGGTCGCCGTCTATTTCTCCGCCTATCTCGATCTCGTCTCCTCCGAGCAGATCGCCATGGGGGACAAGGTGGACTTCGCGCTCCCCGCAGTCAGCTTCGGCAATGCAATCGCGGGGGACTATGCGCGGCGGATGGGGCTCCCCATCGGGAAACTGCTCGTCGCGGGCAACAAGAACTGCGTCCTCGGCGACTTTTTCAGGACGGGGACGTACGACACCAAGCGCCCGCTGTACCGCACCATGTCGCCCGCGCTCGACTATCTCTTTGCGTCGGATATCGAACGTCTCTTGTTCGAGCTCTCCTCGCGCAATGCGCCGCTCACCGCCGAACGCATGGAACAGCTGAGAGGGGGCGGAAAATGCACCCTCCGCGCCGAGGAATTGAAGGAATTGACGGCGCGGTTCTATTTCGGTTCCACGGGGGAAGACGACACGGTGGACAGTATGTACGAATTCTTTACCGAGTTCGGCTATCCTCTCGATACGCAGACGGGCGTCGCCCTCCATGCCGCGCAGGAGTATGTGTACGCCCGCAATAAAGACGCCAAGGCGGAGAAGCCGCCCATGGTGCTCGTCGCCACGGCGAGCCCCTATAAATTCCCGCAGGATGTGCTCTACGCGCTCACGGGGAACGACGTCAAGGATTCGTTCAAGGGCGTCAAGCGGATCAATCTGCTTACGGCGATGAAAGTTCCGGAGGCGATCAAGGCGGTGCGGTACAAGCCTCTCCGCTTCAAGACGGTTGTCCCGCCCGAGAAGATGTATCAGGAAATGCTCAAACTCCTCGGTTGAGGGGATCCGCCCCGCTTCGGCGGGGCAATTTTTTTACAAAGGAGGGGACGTTATGCGTTTGCCCATGCTGAAAAACGCGGAAGATCTTGCCGCGCTCGTCGAGGACGCCGGTTTCCTTCCCTTTTTCAAAGGGGAGATCGCGGGATTTTCGGTGGAAGAGTGCACGCCGCCCGAGCTGTGGTTTTCCGACCTCGAGGGTCCGTGGGAGTGGAAGGGACCCGTGATCGGGATGACCCGTTGCGCCTACGGAAAATTTTACCGCGGGCGGGCGGTCTACATTGCCCGCCGCTATTTCCCCGACTTTGCCAATTTCCGCAGGGACGGCTACGATTTCGACGCCCGCATGGATGAAGGGCTCGTGCGGCGGAGCGACGTCCCCGTCATGCAGGCGCTGTGGAAGACGCCCGTGCTCGTCTCCAAGGAGCTGAAAGCGCGCGTCGCGTTCGGCCGCGGGGAGGCGAAGGCGATAGACGGCGTGCTCACCCGTCTGCAAATGATGGCGTACGTCAACATCGCAGGCTTCGTCTACCCGCTCTCGAAGACGGGGGAGCCCTACGGCTGGGGGCTCGCGCAGTACACCACGCCCGAGGCGTTTTTCGGCGAGGAGTTCACGCGCGCGGTCTACAAAGTCGCGCCCGCCCGTTCGTTGGAGCGGCTCCTTTCCGTCCTCGGCAAAATTTTGCCCGCGGAGCCCGAAGAGCGGATCCTCCGCTTTCTGCGGGGGATCGGCTGACCGTCTCCCGATATATTCGTATATTTGCATATGTAACATAAGCCACATATGTCGCATACGGCACCCATGCCCGAAATTACATCATATGTGCGCGCAGACATATGCAACATATGAATAATGATACAGATGTAAAATCTCCGATACGTCGGCGGAAAGGGCGTGAAAATTCTTGCATTTCGCCGCGGAACGTAGTATAATGGAAAAAAACGGAACAAGAGGCAAAAAAATGTCGGAAACCAAAGGTCAGAAGCTCGCGGGCGAGCTTTCGTACAAGAAAAAGAACTATTTCGAAACGGCGAACGAGGCGGAGAAGCGCGAGATCTTCTCGTATGCCGAGGGCTACAAGGCGTTCCTCGACGCCGCCAAGACGGAGCGCGAAGCGTGCGCCTACGCCGTATCCTACGCCAAAAAGCGCGGGTTTACCGAATACCGCTTGGGCGATCCCGTAAAGGCGGGCGATAAGAAGTATTTTGTCAACCGCGGCAAGAGCGTTGTCCTCTTTTGCGTGGGCGGCAATAATCCCGAGGAAGACGGATTCCGCATCATCGCGTCCCATATCGACGCCCCCCGCATCGACATCAAGCAGAATCCGCTCTATGAGGACAGCGGCATGGCGTTCCTCAAAACCCATTATTACGGCGGGATCAAGAAATACCAATGGACGGCGATCCCGCTCGCCCTGCACGGCGCCGTCGTTTTGAAGGACGGCAAGAAGATCGAGATCTCCGTGGGCGAAAAGGAGAGCGATCCCGTGTTCTATATCAACGACCTTCTCCCCCACCTCGGCGGCGACCAGATGGGCGGTAAGGCGAATAAGATCATCGAGGGCGAACAGCTCAACGTGCTCGTCGGCGGGCTTCCCTACGACGACAAAGAGGTCTCGGAGAAGATCAAGCTGAGCGTGCTCTCCTACCTTTTCGAGCACTACGGAATGTGCGAGGAGGATTTCCTCTCCGCCGAGCTCTCCGCCGTACCCGCCTTCCGCGCCCGCGACGTCGGGTTCGACCGCGCCCTCATCGGCGCATACGGGCATGACGACAGGGTCTGCGCCTATCCCGCGCTCACCGCCGTCGCCGACCAAACGGGCGAGCACACCGTCTTTGCGATGCTCGTCGATAAGGAAGAGATCGGGAGCGAGGGGACGACGGGCATCCAGAGCAAAGTCTATGAGGACCTCATGGAGGAAGTCGCTCTCGCGCTCGGCGCCAATTTCCGCAAGGTGCGCGCGGCTTCGAAATGTCTTTCCTCCGATGTGACGGCGGCGTACGATCCCAATTTCGCGGGGGTCTACGAGAAGATGAATTCGGCGATCCTCTCCGCGGGGACCGCGATGTGCAAATTCACGGGCGCGCGGGGCAAGAGCGGCTCCAACGACGCGAGCGCGGAGTTCGTCGGCGAGGTGCGCAAGATGTTTGCGGAAGATGGCGTCGTCTGGCAGACGGCGGAACTCGGCAAAGTGGACGCGGGCGGCGGCGGGACGGTCGCAAAATTCGTCGCCAACCTCAACATCGATACCGTCGATCTCGGGGTGCCCGTGATCTCCATGCACGCGCCGTGGGAGGTCGTCTCCAAGGCGGATCTTTACAGCACCTACCGCGCGTTTTTGGCATTCTTGAAGTGATCGCGCCATACCATGTCCGAGAGATAGGCTCATAAAAGTTGTTCAAACCCAAAAGAAGCGCCGCCGCGGGAGACCCGCGGCGGCGCAATTTCTGCCGAAAAAAACTGTGAGGGCTTTTTTTGTTATGACCTACCGAAGCGGGAACGCAGCAGACAGCTCCGACAAAGCTTCCTCATGGCACACGCCCGGCACCTCTTAGTGCTGCTGTATCCCTACCCTGACACGGTTCGCGGGCGGACGTTGCATGAGACCTTGCGATCAACACCTCTTACTGCGCGCAGCCTCCCATAGATCATACCGAGAAAAGCGTTCGGCTCTGCTATAGCGGATTGCAGATACAGGGCACCGCTAACTCCCCGCCTATCACAGCAAAGACAGTATACCGCATTTTCCCGCATTTTGCAAGCGTTTTTGGGGAAAGTTTCCCTTCTTCGCCCCTTCCGTACGGAAAAATTATCCGCACGGCAAAAAGTGAGGATGAAATCTTTTACATTTTTCGCACGGCGTGATATAATGAACGTGACTGTATGGATACCTTTCGTTTCGGTATGAAGTATTGGAAGAAGTACGTCCCGCTCTCCCTTCTCTCCAAGTTCTTCAGCCTCCTTGCAATTTTGTGCGATCTCGCGATCCCTCTGCTCGACGCGGGCATCATCGACTATTGTATCGCATACGATCCCGCCACGCCGCCCGGGGAGGGAGTCCTCTCCTTTTTATATTCGGGCGCGCTGGGAGAGCCGATGTCTTCCCGTCTCTTCGGCAACCTTGCGATCATCTTCGCCTGCGTCTTTCTGTTGCGCGTCGTCCTGCTCTACTGTAAAAACGTGACCTTCCAATGGTGCGGGCTCAGAATGGAGTGCACGCTCCGCGAAGAAACGTACGCAAAACTCCTCGAGCTCGACGGCGAGACCCTTGCCCGCTACAACATGGGCGAGCTCCTCACGACGATGAACCGCGATACCATCATCTTCAAAGAGATGTACTCGCGCATTTTCATGAACCTCTTCGACTCGGTGCTGATGATCGGCATCTCGATGGGACTGCTCGCCTCCATCGATTGGTATCTTCTCATCCTGCCCGCCGTCATCACCCCCTTCTTCGTGATCGCGCTCGTCCGCTATCTCTCCGCCTCCCGCAAGCTGTTCCGCGCCATCCGCGAGGGATATTCCGCCATCAATCTGGACGTACAGGAGAACATCGGCGCGGTGCGGATCGTCCGCTCCTTTGCGGCGGAGGACAGGGAGATGGAGAAGTTCGACGCCTGCAACGGCCGCGTCTACGATCTCAGCGTACAGCAAGTCCGCCTCACCGCGAAGTACAATTCCATCTTCATGGGCTTTCAGCAAGCGGGCTATGTGGGGACGGTGATCGTCGCCATCCTCCTCGTGCTCTCAGGCAACATCTTTCTCGGCAGTCTCACCGCGGCGACGACGTACGTCACCAAGATCATCGCCCATATCACGCAGATCTCCCGCTCCTGCTTCATGATGCAGAACCAGCTCGTCTCGGGCGGGCGGCTCAAAAAATTCCTCTTCGAACAAAGCGCCGTTTTGGACGTACCCTCCGCGCTCGTGTTTTCGCCCCGCCCCCATATCCGCTTGGAAAACGTCAGCCTCACGATCGGGGAGAAACAGGTCCTCCGCGGGATCGATCTCGACGTGCCCTACGGCAAGAAAGTGGGGATCATGGGGGGGACGGGGAGCGGAAAATCCGCGCTTCTCAAAACGCTCTCCCGCACCTTCGACGTGACGGGCGGCTCGGTCACGGTGGACGGGAAGGACGTGCGCGACTATCCCCTCGAAGCGGTCCGCGCCGAGTATGCCTACGTCTTTCAGGACGTCTTCCTCTTCTCCAACACGGTGGACGCCAACATCGCCTTCGCCCGCCCCGAAGATTGTACGGAGGAAGAGGTCGCCGCCGCGGCGGAGACGGCGCAGGCCGCCCGCTTCATCGAAAAACTCGACGAAGGTTATGCGACCATCGTCGGCGAACGCGGCGTCGGGCTCTCGGGCGGGCAGAAACAGCGCATCTCCATCGCCCGCGCTCTCATCAAGGGCGCGCCCGTTCTGATCCTCGACGACGCTTCCTCTGCGCTCGATATGGCGACCGAGCGGCGGGTGCTTTCCGCCCTCTCCGCCGAGTGCCCCGAAAGGACGGTCTTTCTCGCGGCGCACCGCGTCTCGTCGGTCATGGATTGCGACGAGATCCTCTATCTTCGGGACGGCGAGATCGTCGAACGCGGGACGGCGGAGGAACTGATCGCCGCGAACGGCGCATTCGCGGCAGTCTGGCGGCTCCAATCGAGCGACGGTCAGCTCGACGATTCTTCGTACGGGAGGGCCGAGCTATGAAGCGGAATACCTACTACATGGACGAAGTCGTGGGGACGGATAAGGTCGATATCAAGTATCTCCGCCGCATCCTCTCGCGGATCGCGCCCCGCAAAAAGCTCTTCATCCTCGCCTTGATCTTGCTCGCGGCGTCCTCCGTCGTTGCGCTCGTTCCGCCCATTCTGATCCGCATGATCGTCAACGACGCCCTACCCATGTCCGAGGGTAGGACGCAGAAACTCGTTTTACTGCTCGTCGGCTTGGGCGTTTCGGGCGTCCTTACCGCTCTGCTTCCCTACTTCCACCGCCTCATCATGGGGACGATCGGGCATGGGATCATACGGGACGTCCGCCGCGAGATCTTCGCCCACTTGCAGGAGCTCCCCTTCGAATACTACGATACCCGTCCCGCGGGGAAGATCTCCATCCGCGTGACCGAATACATCAACGAACTCGCCGATTTCTTCACCGATTACCTGCTCAACTTCATCGTGGATCTCTTGAAGCTCGCGGTCGCGACGGTCTTCATGCTCTGCCTGAGCCCCGTGCTCACCGCCGTCGTCTATGCCGCCGTGATCCCCATGGTGATCTCCGTCTTCCTCATCAAAAAGGCGGTCCGCGCCCTCTTCCGCAAGCACCGCGCGAAGAATTCCAACCGCAACGCCTTCATCGTGGAATCCATCACGGGCGAGCGGGTGATCAAGCAGTTCAACCGCTCCGCCTACAACCGCACGGTCTACCGCGATCTTCAAGAGGACAGCGCCTCGACGTGGATGAAGATCGTCCGCCGCAACGAGCTCAACGCGCCCGTCTCCGAGGTATTTTGGAATGCGGGCATCCTTGCGATGTACGCCGTCGCCATCGCCCTCATCGCGGGTGGTGCAAGCGCCATGGCGGGCACGGTCATCGCCTTTTTGCTCTACGTCAACCTCTGCGCCGAGCCCCTTCTGCAACTCGCCGCGGTGATGCAACAGCTCGCGCAGGTCTCCGCCAACCTCGAGCGGATCTATGAGACGGTGGACGCCCCCGTCTCGATCCGCGATAAGGAGAACGCCGTCGTGCTCAAAAACGTGGAGGGCAGGGTGGATTACTGCGACGTCACGTTCGGCTACGAGGAGGGCATCCATGTCCTCGAACACTTCGACCTCCATGTGCGGGCGGGGGAAAAGATCGCCCTCGTGGGTCCGACGGGCGCGGGCAAGACGACCGTCGTCAACCTCCTCACCCGTTTTTACGACGTCGGGGAGGGCAAAATTACGGTGGACGGCGTGGACGTGCGCGACGCTACGCTCCGCTCCCTGCGGAAGGAGATCGGCGTCCTGATGCAGGAGCCCTTCCTCTTCAAGGGGACCATTCTCGACAACATCCGCTACGGCACCGAGGGGGCGACCGACGAAGAGTGTATCGCGGCGGCGGAGGCGATCTACTGCGACCGCGTCGCTTCCCGCTTTGCGGAGGGGTACGCCCACGAACTCGGCGAACGGGGGGACGAGCTCTCCGCCGGGGAGAAACAGCTCATCTCCTTCGCCCGCGTCGTACTCAAAGATCCGCGCATCGTCATCTTGGACGAGGCGACCAGCTCCATCGATTCGGAGACCGAACTGCTCATCCAGCAGGCGCTCGACCGCATCCTCGCGGGGAAGACGGCGTTCATCGTCGCCCACCGTCTCTCCACCATCCGCAAGGCGGACAGGATCCTCTTCATCGAAGGGGGCGGGATCGCGGAGGAGGGCTCCCATGAGGAACTGATGGCGCGCGGGGGAAGATATTTCGCATTGAATCAAAGAGAGTGAGGGAAACTTATGGAACAGAGATATCAACACATCGCCGTCTTTTTGGACATCGACCATAACTCCGACCGCGAAGCCGACCAAGCGCTTTCACGGATCGCGGGGATGGGGGAGATCGCCATCGCGCACGCCTTCGGGAATTGGACAAGCAAGAAGGGTTGGCGGGAGGTGGTGACGAAGTACGCCATCCGCACCCAACAGCAGTTCAGCGTATCGTCGGGCAAGAACGCCGCCGACATCGCGCTCACCGTCGAGGCGATGAATCTTCTCTACGCCGCCCGTTACGACGCCTTTGCCTTGGTCGCGAGCGACAGCGACTATACCGCGCTCTGTATCGAGATCCGCAAGGCGGGGCTTCCCGTCTACGGCTACGGAAACCAGAAGACGCCCGAAGCCTTCCGCCATGCGTGCACCCGCTTCTATGTGCTCGGGGAGGAAAAGGGCGAAAAGCCCGAAAAGGACAAGCCCCAAAAGGGCGCAAAAGACAAGGCGAAAAAGAGCGCTCCCGCGAAGACGGAACAGCATTCCGCACAGCCGCAGGACGCGCAGAGGGCACCCATGTCCGCATCCAAGCCTTCGGGAAAGGCTCACGACGGGCTCGAAGAACAGCTTCACCGTCTGCTCGCCGAGAAGTACGAAGTCAAGAAAAAGGACGAGCACGGCTTCATCAAAGTGCAGTCCGTCGGCAACGTCTTAGATAAGATCGCGGGGTTCTCGTATGAGGCGGTGGGCGTGAAATCGCTCTCGGAGTTCATCATGCGGCATCCCGACCGCTATGAGTACAAATATGTCCGTCCCACAAAGGGAAAGAGCTGGGGCGCATATTATAAATGTATCGAAGGAAAACCGTCCGAGACGGAAAACGGAGGTCTCAATGGCTGATTGTACCCACGACTGTTCTACCTGTGCGAGTAATTGCAGTTCGCGCAAGCAAGGTTCCATGATCAAACCGCCCCACGCGCGCACCCATGTCCGCCGTGTGGTCGCCGTCATGAGCGGAAAGGGAGGGGTGGGCAAATCCCTCGTCACCTCTCTGCTCGCCGTCCGCGCGCAGGCGTACGGATTGAAGACGGGGATCCTCGACGCCGATATTACGGGCCCCTCCATTCCCAAGGCGTTCGGGGTGCACGACCGCGCGCTCGCCGCAGAGGACGGGATCCTGCCCGTCGGCACTGCGGGCGGCATCAAGATGATCTCGATGAATTCCCTCTTGGAGCATGAGGACGATCCCGTCGTATGGCGCGGGTCGCTCATCGCGGGCGCGGCGCTCCAATTTTGGACGGACGTCGTTTGGGGAGACCTCGATCTCCTCTTCCTCGATATGCCGCCCGGAACGGGTGACGTGCCGCTCTCCGTCTTCCAAAGCGTTCCGCTCTCGGGCGCGGTCGTCGTCACGACGCCGCAGGACCTCGTCGGCATGATCGTGAAGAAGAATGTCCGCATGGCGGAACTTTTGAACGTGCCCGTTCTCGGCATCGCCGAAAATATGAGCTACTACGTCTGCCCCGATTGCGGGAAGGCGCATGAGATCTTCGGGCAGAGCAGGGCGGAAGAGCTTGCGAAGAAGTACGGCATCCCCGCCACGGCGCGGATCCCCATCGATCCCGCCTATACCGCCCTTGCCGACGCGGGCAGGATCGAGGAGGCGGATACCGATCCCGTCGCAGAGATCTTTACCCGCATTCTCGGCTCCCGCGAGATCAAATAGAGGAAGAAAAAAACGGGCGCCCGCCGTATGGCGGGCGCCCGTTTTTTGGCGGCAAGTCTTTGCCGCTCAATCCATGTAGGATTGAAAGCTGTTTTCGGTTTGCGTTTTCACGGCTTCTTTGAGCGCGGCGGTTACATCGAACGCCCCGCCGATTTTCGCCGTCTCCTTGGAGTAATCTCCCGTTTCAAAGGCGAGATCATATGCGGAGCGGAAACTTTTATAATAGTTGAGCTCTGCGCTGAAATAGGGGTCGGGCTGAATGAACATACTGTTATACGCCCGTATGATGCCCGAGATCGGCACTCCGTAAGCGTTGCCGTCCAATGCCTCCCAATGATCGCAACGATACTTCCACGTCTTTTGGTACTCGGCTTTGACCTCTTTCAAGACGCGTTCTTCCGCCTCGGTCAGGGGCTTGAAGTCCCGCATATAGCCCGTATTTTCTTCGACCTGCGAAAGGTTACTCATCCCCGAGAGCACGGCGAGCACGCCCTTGCGCGAGGCGGCAAACCTTATGGCAAAGCTCGCGGGGGAAGCATTTTCGTCCATGCCTTTGAGAAGATGCTCCGCGCCCGACGGGACGCGGGCAAGCGCGCCGCCCTTGACGGGTTCCATGACGATGACTTGTTTTCCGTGCCCCACGATCACCTCATAGCACTTTTTCGACTGAATGAACGGTTCTTCCCAATCGTAATAGTTCAATACGATCTGCACGGCGTCCACCTCGGGGTGCTCGGTGAGGATTTGATCGAGGTGCTCGGCGTCGTCGTGGTAAGAGAAAGCAATGTGACGGATCTTTCCCTCTTCCTTCCACTTCTTCGCATGATCGAACAGGCGGCAGGCGTTCACTTCCGCAGAATAGAGATAGCGGTTGAGGTTGTGTAAGAGATAGTAGTCGAAGTATTCCACGCCGCACTTTTCGAGCTGTTCATGGAAGATCGTCTCCACTCTGTCCTCTGCGGGCATTTGGAAGGTGGGGAACTTGGACGCAAGCAGGAAACTGTCCCTCGGATGACGCTTTACGAGGGCTTCGCGGATCGCCGTCTCGGACGCGCCGTTGTGATAAACGTAAGACGTATCGAAATAGGTGAATCCCCGTTCGAGAAAGAGGTCTACCATTTTCTTGAAATGTTCCATGTCGATGTCGGCGCCGTTTGCGCTCTTTTGCGGCAGGCGCATGAGCCCGAACCCCAATTTTTTGATTTCACGCATCGTCGTTTACTTCTATTAAATACGGTTTCATCATTGCGGGCAGAAACATCGCGCAAAAGGTCTTGGTGCGCTCCTCGAAGCTGTACGCCCCGCCCGCCATATCCCAGCAGAGCATTTCGCCGTAGATGACGTCCGTTAAGGCGTCTGCGAGCGCTTCCACGGGCGTATCCTCTTTGAGATCGCCCCGTCGGACGCCCTTTCGGATCATACCCTGCATGGATTCGTTGTCTTCGCGGAGTTTGTCCTTGTCGTAGGGGTTCTCCGCGAGATCGGGGTCTACGGTATTGCGCACCCATTCTTGGCAGAGTTTGAGCCCGTCCCGTTCGATATGTCCCGAAAAAGTGACCATGTAAAATGTCAGACGGTCCATAAACGGCCCGTCGTAGCTTTGAGCCTTCTCGTAGATCTCACGGAACATATCGTGGCTGATCGCAAATACCACGTCCTCTTTGCGCTTGAAATAGGTATAAAACGTCCCGTTCGAAACGCCGCACGCCTTTGTGATCTCTTCGACCGAGGTATTGGCAAGCCCCTTTTCGCAAATGATGACCTTTGCCGTCTCCAACAGTTTCTTTCTTGTCTTTAAGGCGGCGATCTTTCTGTTTGTCATTTTTTCGGACATACCCGATCAGTCCTTGTCTTTTATCAGGAGCAGGCGAAGTCCCATCACGAGGAAGGGTACGAGGACGGCTTGCAATACCATGCCCAAAAGTCCCGTTTGGATCTGAGACCAAACCACACCCGCCGAGAGGGGAGAAACACCCTCAAAAATTGCGGTTATCGTGAGGAACACGAGCCTGCCCGCGACCTCTGCAAGGAGTACCGCGGGGAACGCCATCCAGCCGTTTTTTACGATCCTGCGCGAAAATAGCCCCGAAACCGCCGCGAATACCGCAAGTTCGACGATCATATAGGGCAAACGGATCAAGGCGGGCATGGGATCTCCTGCAAGCGAAGTGATCGCAAAGCTGACGACGGGGGAGAGGATCCCCACGCCCAAGCCCCAGATGGAACCGAGCAGACACCCGCCGAGAAGGACGGGAAGATACATGGGCAGCCACTGCACTCCGCCGGGCGCGCCGAGAGCGAGATGTACGATCTGCGGAAGAAGTACCGCAAGTGCGATGATCCCGAGCGAAATCAGCGTTTTTACCGTGATTTTCACGCGGAGAGACGCGCCGTGACGGGAAAGAACTTGTTCGATCATTGTAATTTACCTCCGATTTTTATTTTTAGATTTTTTGGCTATGGGATCATAGGCACATTCTGAAAATTTCTTCCACGTCCTGAGCGTTAAGCGGCTTGAATCCCTGCAAGGTACCGCCCGCGCAGGCTTTTTGCGCCATCACGGAGAAATTTCTGTCGTCAATGCCGAGTTCCGAGAGCGTGCTCTTGAGACCGAGCGTATGGAAAAAGAAGTCGGAAAGGGCGTCGATCGCGGCATTTGCGCCACCCATGTCCGAAAGCGAAGGATCGATCCCGAAAACATCCACGCCGAATTTTTTGATATGCGGGGCAGTATTATCATCCAACACATATTTGAGCCACCGAGGGGTCAAAATCGCAAGCCCGAGACCGTGCGTAATATCATAAAACGCGGAAAGTTCATGCTCCATCATATGGCAGGAGACATCTTGGTCTATCCCTGCGGCAACAAAGCCATTGAGCGCCCAAGAAGACGCCCACATGAGATTTGCGCGCGCCTCGTAGTTGTCGGGAGTTTCGAGCGCGATCGGGGCGTACTTGACGACCGTCTTGATGAGATCTATCATGACGCGGTCGATAAAATCCATTTTGGGCTGCATGGTGAAGTAATAGCTATCAAAGACGTGCGAAAGAATATCCACACTGCCGCAAGCCGTCTGAAATTTGCTCACCGAATAGGTGTTTTCGGGGTTCAAAAAAGAGGCTTTGGGTTGCAGAAGCGGGCTGAGAATGGCAAGTTTTTCATGCGTCTGCATATTCGAGATCACGCCGCCGCAGTCCATTTCGGAGCCTGTCGCCGCAAGCGTGAGAACGGTGACGATGGGGAGTGCGTTTACAACGGGAGCCGTACCTTTTACCAAATCCCAAGCGTCGCCGTCGTAATAGGTTGCCGCGGCGATCGCCTTTGTGCAGTCTATGGTAGAACCGCCGCCGACGGCGAGCAGAACGTCGATCTTGTTTTGCTTACAGATCTCCGCGCCGCGGTTGACGGTCGTGTGCCGCGGATTGGGTTCTACCCCCGAGAGCTCGAAACATTCCAGCCCCGCGCCCGCGATTTCTTTCAGTACCTTTTCATAAAGTCCTATTTTCTTGATCGAGCCGCCGCCGTAGACAAGAAGGACTTTCTTTCCGTACTTTTTGAGTTCCGCCCCGAGAGATTTCAGCTGATCTTTGCCGAAATAAACTTTTGTGGTGTTTTGAAAAACAAAATCGTTCATGTTACAGTCTCCTTTTTGATTTTCCTGTTTTATCATACCATATTCACTGAATGAAAGTCAATGATTTTCAATCACCGATATAAAAACTTTTCGCATTTTCCGATCCCGCCTTCTGTTGAAAGGAAAATCCGTCCGCATTTTTCATATCCAAAAAGCGGTTCAGACAACCGTCAAACCGCTTGATCCCGAATATTGATTGCCCCGCCCGTATGACGGAAGCGGTTTTTACGGCATAAGAAAAGAGCGGCGAAGGCTTTCCGCCGCTCCATGGGTTATTCGCTTATGCTTCGTCGGGCGCTTCTTCGATGGTCGTCGCCGCCGCCCAGCGCTTGATCGATTCGGCCGCGCTCTGGCACTGGCTACGGGTCTTATAGTCGGCGCTCGTCGCGAGCAGACCGCCGCGGGCGTTCAGGACCTGTACGAAGAACGTGCCGTTCTTGGTCTCGTTGATTTCGAGACGGCCGGCGGCGATGTTGTCCTGATAGGTCTTGATGCCGGAGCGGGCGCTGGAGAGGGAAGCGTAAGGCGTACTGCTCTCGAGCATCATCTCGCCGTTGGAAGCGAAGAGCTCGAAGCCGTATCTGCCGCGCGCGTCCTTGGTAATCACCCATTTGCCGTTGGCGGCGGAAGCCTTCTTCTCCTCGGCGGGAGTGGCGGGCTTGGTCACGCCGGGTTTGAAGACGTAGGGCGACTTCGTCTTTTCGGCGGGCTTGGATTCCGCGGGAGCGGTTTCCTTCGCAGTGTTTTTCATATTCGGATCCTCCTTTTCTTCCTCTACGGGTTCTTCGGGCGCAGGCTCCTCCGCTTGGACGGGCTCCTCGGTTTCGGGAGCGGGCTCCTCGGCGGGAGTTTCGGGCGCGGCTTCCTCTTCGGGAGCGGGCTCGGCGGGCTCTTCTGCGGGCGCAGTTACGGGAGCCGCTGCGGGCTCGGCGGGAGTTTCGGGCTCCTTTGCTTGGGGAGCGGGCTCCTCGGCGGGAGTTTCGGGCTTTGCGGGTTCTTCCTGCGGGAGAACGGGCGCCGCCTCAGCCGCTTCCGCGGCTTTCTTTGCCTCTTCGTTCTGAGCGTTGATCTTCTTGCTCTTGACGGAGAGGACGATCATGGCGATCGCGAGCGCGATGATGAGCACGGCGATCACGGCGAGGACAATGATCAGCACCAAATTGTCCTTCAAAAATTCAGTAAAGGTTGCCAAAAGATTGTTTCCGAACATAATAATTCATCTCCTTTTTTATAGTATAACACAAAAATCCGTGCCTGTCAATCCATTGACAATTTTTTTTGATTGGGTTATGATAAGGATATGCGAAAAATTTTTATCATCGGCGGCGGCGCGGCGGGGATGGCGTGCGCCGTCCGTCTCGCGCGGGCGGGGGAGAGCGTCACCGTTGCGGAGCGCGGCCCCCGTCTCGGCAGAAAACTTTCGGCGACGGGGAACGGTCAGGGCAACGTGACCAATCTGCACCAAGGGATCTCGCATTATTTTACGGACGACCCTATCAAGGCCGCCCGCATTTTGGAGCGCTACCCTGCGGAGGAGACGATCTCCTTTCTCCAATCGATGGGCGGCATTTTTTTGCCCGACGGACGGGGCCGGGTCTATCCCGCGGGACGGCAGGCTTCCGCCGTGACCGACCTTTTCCGAAGGGAGCTTTGCGGACATGGCGTCGCCGTTTTCCTTGAAAAGCGGGTGGAACGCCTCGTTTGGACGGGAAACCGTTTCAGCGTGGACGGGACGGAAGCGGACGCCGTCGTGCTCGCGGCGGGCGGAAAAGCCGCGCCCGAGTTCGGCACGGACGGGACCGCCTATCCTCTCGCGCAAGCGTTCGGGCACACCGTAACGCCCCTTTCCCCCGCCCTCGTCCCCCTTCGGTGCGAGGGGCCCATCCGCGGTCTGAAAGGGATCCGCACGGACGCGGAGCTGACCGTTCTGCGCGCGGGCAAGTCCGTCTTTTGCGGCAGGGGGGACGTTCTGTTTACCGATACGGGCGTCTCGGGCGACGCGGTGTTCCGTGCCTCGTCCGTCGCGCAAGAGGGGGATCTTCTCTCGATCGACCTTCTGCCCGACGTCTCTGAGGAGCGGCTGGGCGCCGTCTGCGGGAACGCGCGGGAGGACGAACTTCTCTGCGTGGTGCCCAACGGCTTGGGGCGCGTCCTTGCCCGCCTCGCCGCGGGCGATCCCGCGGCTCTTTGCCGCCTCATCAAGCGTTTCCCCCTCAAAGTGACGGGCACCCTCGGCTTTTCGCGGGCGCAGGTGACGCGGGGCGGGATCCCGCTCGCGGAGACCGACGAATGCCTTCAAAGCAACTTCCGCCGCGGGCTCTTCTTTGCGGGCGAGATCCTCAACGTGGACGGCGAGTGCGGGGGGTACAACCTTCAATGGGCGTTTGCGTCCGCCGCCGCCGCCGCGGAGGGGGTGCTCTCGTGCTGACCCTCCGCCTCACCTTAAAGCCCTTCGAGAGCGAGACGACCCTTCTTAGGCTGTGCGAGAAAAAGCTCCGCGCGCCCGTACGGTATTTCCGCATCCTCAAAAAGTCGCTCGACGCGCGCGACAAATCGGACATCCGCTGGGTGTACAGCGTGGAGTGCTCGGCGAAGCAGGAACGTCCCCAAACGCCGCACTTCACCAAAATCAGGGGTACCATGCCCAAGGTCTACATCATCGGAGCGGGTCCCGCGGGATTATTTTGCGCGCTGAAACTGCTCGACTACGGGATCCGTCCCGTCCTCATCGAACGGGGGGACCCGGTGGAGAAGCGCGCCGCCGCGATCGGGAATTTTATCAGGACGGGCGTCTTGGATCCTTCGAGCAACGTGCAGTTCGGCGAGGGGGGCGCGGGCGCCTTTTCGGACGGAAAACTCAACACGCAGACCAACGACGCGCGTCACCGCGAGATCCTCGAAACCTTTGTCCGCTTCGGCGCCCCCGCTGAGGTCGCCTATTTGGGCAAACCGCACATCGGAAGCGACAATCTCAAAGTTGTCCTCAAAAATATCCGCGCCTATCTTACGGAGGCGGGCGCAACGGTCCGTTTCCGCTCCCTCTTTACGGGATTCCGTCTTGCGGACGGCAGACTTCGCGAGGTCGTGATCGACGGAACCGCGGAACCTGCGGACGCGGCGGTGCTCGCCGTCGGGCACAGCGCCCGCGATACCTTCGAACGCCTCTTCGCCGCGGGAATGCAAATGGAGCAGAAGGAATTCGCGGCGGGCGTCAGGATCGAACATTTACAGGCGGCGATCGGGAGGGCACAGTACGGCGCGGACTTTGCGATGCTTCCCCCCGCGGACTATAAATTGGTCTCCCATGCCGCGGAACGCGCCGTCTTCACCTTCTGTATGTGTCCGGGCGGGACGGTCATCCCCGCCGCGTCCGAAGAGGGAGGCGCGGTGACCAACGGCATGAGCGATTTCGCGCGGGACGGCGTCAACGCCAATTCCGCCTTGGTCGTACAGGTCAAGCGGGAGGATTTCGGCAGCAGTCATCCGCTCGCGGGCGTGGAATTCCAAAGGAAGCTCGAGCGGGCGGCGTTTACGGCGGCGGGCGGCGGATACCGCGCTCCCGTGCAACTCGCGGGGGATTTCCTTGCGGGCAGGGAGAGCGGGAAGTTCGGCGACGTCCTTCCCACCTACGGCAGGGGTACGGCGTTTGCGCCCGTCGGCTCCTACCTTCCGCCCGCGCTGGAAGAAAGTCTGCGCATAGGTCTCGCCGATATGGGGGCCCGTCTCAGCGGGTTTGCCGCGTACGACGCCGTCCTCACGGGCGTGGAATCCCGCACGAGTTCGCCCGTCCGTATCTTGCGGGGGGAGGACCTGCAAGCCCCGGACTTCGGCGGGGTGTATCCCTGCGGCGAAGGATGCGGCTATGCGGGCGGGATCATGTCGGCGGCGACCGACGGCGTCCGCGTCGCGCAGGCGATCGCCGCTCCGCTCTTGGATTTCGATAGAATTTAATATTTTCTTCACACAACTATCACGGGAAGGCGGTATGATAGAGACGTCATAAGGAACAACGCTTACTCTCCAAGATTTTTTCATATTCTCTCAGGAAAGTCCTCTCCGCTTGCGGGGAGGGCTTTTCTCGTCGCGGGGGGACCGTAAAATGAAAAATTCTGCGGAAATTTTTCGGATATTCTTGCAAATCGCGGTGGGCTATGGTAAAATAAGACATAACCATATTAAGGTAAGGGGAGGAAAACCATGAAAAAGACTCAAAAAGCGCTTGCGATCGCGCTGTGCTCGGTGATGTCTCTCTCCGCGCTTGCGGCGTTTACCGCTTGCGGCGGCGGGGGCGGCGGCTCTTCTTCGGGCGCGACGGCCGCCCGGATCTGCTACGACAATCTGCCCGACGACGGGATCGAGATCCCCGCTTCCCGGACGACGTACACCCTCAAAAACGTGGAATCCCGCCAGGAGACCGCTCCCGACGGCACCGAAGTCGAGGAGGGGACGGTGGTCACCTACGAGAACAACACCGTAACGGCGAAGAGCGCGGGCACCGTAACGTTCACGCTCAAAAACGGCAACACCTTCCGTCTCGAGGTCACGCCCGCCTATGCCACGAACCCGCACAACCAATACACGGGGAATAACGACGAAGTGCAGGGCTCCAAGCTCCTCGGCGGGACGCACGATCCCTCGCTCATCGAGACGAAGGAGAACGGCAGAACGGTCTACTACATTTTCTCCACGGGTTGGAACTACGGCAATGAGATCAGAAAGTCGTACGACCTCATCTCGTGGCAGTATGTCGGGAAAGCGACCTCTTCCTCGACCAAGATGGACGACATCGTCGCATGGGAAGAGGAGAGCAACAGCTCCATCCAGTGGTGGGCGCCCGACATCGTGAAAGCGCCCGACGGCGGCTATTGGCTCTACACTTGCTGCGTTTCCAACGGTACGCCTGTGCACGACGGCGTGGCGTATTCCAAGGCGTGCATCGTGCTCTTCTATTCCAAAACGCTCCAAAAGGAATCCTTCGAATATAGGGGCGTCCTGATGCAGTCGGCGATCCCGCAGGATACGCAGGATTCGTCGACCGACATCAACTCCATCGACCCGCAGATCATCTATTCGCCCGACGGCAAGATGTATATGGCGTACGGCAGTTTCGGCACGGGCAACTGGATGCTCGAGCTCAACCCCAAGACGGGGCTCCGCAAGGACGGCACGTATCAAGACGGCAAATTCCTGACCATCGAGACCATCCGCAAATACCGCGACGAAGCGGTCGGCATCCACCTCAACTTCAAGGACGGCGAGAAGGTCGAACATAAATTCTACGGCAGGCTCATCTCCCTCGCCAACATGGAGGCTCCCGTCATCGCCCGTCACGACGGCGTCACGATCACCGACGAGGAGGGAAAGACGATCTCCAAGGCGAAGACGTATTACTATTCCATGCACTCGTGGAACGGGCTCGACGTCGCCTATCAGATGTGGGGCGGCAGGAGCACCGACGTATGGGGCGTATACCGCTCGACGAACGGCGGCATCGTCTTCAATGAGGGCGTGGGCGCAGACAGCAACTCGGGCAACAAATACATGGGGACTTTCAAGTGGGAGAACGCCGTAAAGCCCGCCTCGATCGACATCATGCTCCCCGGCCACAACGACTTGTTCACGACGTCCGCGGGGACCAACGTCGCCGCATATATCACCCGTTCGACGGCGTTCGGCGGCGAGAAGGGCGGTTTCGTCTCGCAGATCCACCAATACTATCTCAACTCCATGGGCGACATCGTCATCAACCCCAACCGTTACGGCGGCGAGACGGGGCGTCCCGTCACCCAAGAGGAGCTCTTCCAATATACCCTTCAGGAAGAGGGCGGATATAAGTTCAAGATGGTCGCGCTGAAAAACGATCACAGCGTCAATGCGACTTCCGTGAACGTCTGGCTCATGCCGGACGGGACGATCAAGGATTCCATCGGGCAGTTCGGCACTTGGAAGATGTACGGCGACGGCTATATCTACTTCAATTTCACGCTCGACGGTTCGGACTACGGTCCTACGCCCGGGCAGGAGATCTACTACGGCGTCGTCCGCACGGCATGGCTCGACGATCAGAATAAGTCGGGCTTCACCATCACCTGCATGGGACATCCTTCCGAATCCTTGCAGAGCTTCGGGCTCTTCTTCAACAACTATTCGACGATGGAGGGCGGGGACCTCGTCGGCTGACCGCTCCCCCTCTAAACAGTCGGAACCGAAACAAACAGTCGGAACCAAAAAAGCGCGCCGCGCTCCTTCGGGAGCGCGGCGCTTTTCTGCGGCGGATTTAGGCGGATTGATGGGTCACAGGAACAGCGTCTCGTAATCGGAGGGACGTCTCCCCGTGAGCGCGCCGTAGAGATCGTTGGCGCGGCAGTCGGTCAAGAAGCAGGCGAGCGCCTCCTTTTTGAGCAGGGAGAAGTCGCTCTTGCGCACGACGGTGGGGTAGGGGCTCTCCGCGAGCGCCTTCAACATCTCCTCCGCGCCCTCCTTTTTGAGGGCGAGCGGTTTGAGGTAGAGGGGAGAGGCGAGGAATTCCCGTACGTCGCTTACGTCGATCCCGAGGAAATTTTGGAGCAAGATGCGCTTGATCCGCGCGCGGGTATACCGCTTGGAGACCACTTTCCCGACGAGCAGGTCGTAATCGGGATTGGAGCGGGCGAAGGCGGCGAGGCGGTTTTCCAGCCCCTCCGAGCAATCGGGCGCCGCGGAAACGGGCGCGTTTGCGGCGAGCAGGGCGCAGAGCGCCGCCTTTTTGTACCCTTCCGGGCGCGGATATCCGAGGAGATCTTCCTTGACGCAGGCGGGTACGTTCCCCGCGAGAATGCGGCGGGACCTTCGGCTCTCTTCCGAGAGAAGCAGCCGAAGCGCCGAAGCCGAGGAGTAGTTGCGGGCGGGCGTCTCGTCGCGGTGGTCCGCCCCCATCCGCTTGACGGGCATGGGAAGGATTCCCGAGCCTTGGCGGAGAATGGCGCGGCAATACTCCACGCCGAGCAGGTTGTTGGGCGAAGCGATGAGCGAGAGATCGAAGGAAGGGCAGAGCTCGGCGACGGCGGCATAGAACGCGCGGACGTAGCTCGTCCCGTCCCGCATCTTGTCTTTCAGAAGAGCTTTGAAACGCTTGCTTTCAGACATGGTATAGCCAGCCGCGGTCATGAAGTCCTCTTTGGAGCCGTTCTCACAGCCGAACCCGAGGACGGAGACGCTCGGGATGGAGGCGAGCAGTTTGACGGCGCCCCCCGCAAACAGTTCCGCCGGGGAGACCGCAAACGCCGCAGGAAGCTCCAAGACGGCGTCGGCGCCGCATAGGACCGCTTCCCGTGCGCGCAGGTCCTTTGCGAGCACGGCGGCTTCCCCGCGCTGGGTGAAATTTCCGCTCATGATGAGAAGGAGCTTGTCACAGCCGCTCTCCGCTTTCAGCTTGTCCATGAGATAGAGATGTCCGTTGTGAAGAGGGTCGAGTTCGCAAACGACGGCACAAATTTTCATGATTTATCCCCGCTTTTCTTTACATTCGCGCAAAAAAGGTGTATAATAGATTCCGATTTCTTCCGTATTCCATTATACAGGAAACGGAAAGAAAAATAAAGGATTTTCGGGAGTGAAATATGGCAGGATTTATTCAGGCAGTCAAAAAGCTCGGCAGAGAGATCGCCGAGAGCGGCACCATCATCGAGACCGTCAAGAAAAAGGCGAAGGAAAAGAATAAGAAGATCGTCCTTTGCGAGGGCGAGGACGCGCGCGTCGTCGAAGCGGCGGCGGAATGCGCGGAGGAAGGGATCGCGCGGATCGTCCTTTTGGGCAACGCCGAAGAGATCAAGGCGAAGAACCCCAAGGCCGATCTCACCAACGTGGAGATCATCGACCCCGAGACGTCCCCCAAGCTCGGGGAATACGCGGCGCTCTTGTATGAGCTCCGCAAGGCGAAGGGCATGACCGAGGAACAGGCCAACGCGCAGGCGAAGGATCCCACCTTCTTCGGCGCGCTCATGCTCAAAGCGGGCGACGTAGACGGGCTCGTCTCGGGCGCCTGCCATTCGACGGCGAACACCCTCCGTCCGGGGCTGCAGATCATCAAGACGGCGCCCGGCGTTTCCTCCGTCTCGAGCTTCAACCTCATGGTCGCTCCCGGTTCGGGCAATAAATATTGCGAAGACGGAATGCTGATCTTCGCCGACTGCGGGCTCAATCCCACCTATACGCCCGAAGGGCTTGCCGACTGCGCCATCGCGACCGCGAAGAGCGCCAAGGAGATCGCAGGGTTGGAGCCCCGCGTCGCCATGCTCTCCTTCTCGACGATGGGAAGCGCCAAGCACGACCTCGTGACCAACGTGCAGGAAGCGGTGAAGATCGCAAAAGAGAAGGCGCCCGACCTCATGCTCGACGGCGAGCTTCAGTTCGACGCCGCCCTCGTTCCCGAAGTCGCCGCGCTCAAAGCGCCGGGTTCCAAAGTCGCGGGGCACGCGAACGTCCTCATCTTCCCCGACCTTCAAGCGGGCAATATCGGCTACAAGATCGCCGAGCGTCTCGGCGGATTCCAGGCGATCGGCCCCATCTGCCAAGGGTTTGCAAAGCCCCTCAACGATCTTTCCCGCGGCTGTAAATCTTCGGATATCGTCTGCGCGGTGGCGATCACGGCGCTTCAGGCGGAGTAAACGTTTCCGCCAAGAGAGGTAGAACTATGAAAATTCTTGTCATCAACGCGGGGAGCTCCTCGCTCAAATATCAGCTCATCGATATGGAAAACGAGGAAGTCCTCGCCAAGGGCGGCTGTGAACGCATCGGCATTCCCGGCGGCAAGCTGACCCATAAGGCGCACGGGGAGACCTATATCATCGAGCGCGAAATGCCCACCCATACCGACGCGATCGCCCTCGTCCTCGATGAACTCGTGGATAAGACGGCGGGCGTTATCGCCTCCATGGAGGAGATCGACGCCGTCGGGCACCGCGTCGTCGCTTCGGGCGAGGCGTTCAAGAAGACGACCCTCGTCACCGACGATGTCATGGTGACGATGGACGAGATCGCGGAGCTCGCGCCCCTGCACAATCCCGCGGCGATCTTGGGCGTCAACGCCTGCCGTGCCGTCATGCCGGGGAAGAAGATGGCGCTCGTCTTCGATACGTCTTTCCACGCCACGATGCCCGACTATGCCTATATGTATGCGATCGATTATGACGATTACAAGGCATACCATGTCCGCAAGTACGGCGCACACGGCACCTCGCACAAGTATGTTTCGGGCGAGGCGGCGAAGTATCTCGGAAGGGACATCGCAAGCCTCAAAATCGTCACCTGCCACCTCGGGAACGGCTCCTCCATCTCGGCGGTGAAGGGCGGCAAGTGCATCGATACTTCGATGGGCTTCACGCCCCTTGCGGGCGTCCCCATGGGTACGAGAAGCGGAGACATCGACGTCGCCGCGATCGACTTTCTCTGCGATAAGAAGGGGATGACGATGAGCGAAGGGCTCACCTATCTCAACAAGAGGAGCGGCGTCTTGGGGATCTCGGGCGTCTCGTCCGACTTCCGCGACCTCGCCGCCGCCAAGGAAGCGGGCAACGACCGCGCCCGTCTCGCCCTCGATATGTTCTGCTACGACTGCAAGAAGTACATCGGCGCATACATGGCGGCGATGGGCGGGCTGGACGTCATCGTGTTTACGGCGGGGATCGGCGAGAACACGCCCGACGTGCGCGAAGCCGTCGTCTCCGGGCTGGAAGCGTTCGGGGTCAAGCTCGACGCCGCCGCCAACAACTACCGCAACGACGGTGCGGTCCACGAGATCTCCGCGAAGGATTCCGCGGTGAAGATCCTCGTCATTCCCACCAACGAAGAGCTTGTCATCGCGCGCGAAACGGCGGCGCTTCTCTGATTTTTGGTAATTTTCAAAAACAGACGCAAAAAACGATTGACAAACCCGTAAAAATCCCCTATACTTTTTTAAGTCAATGATTCCCGTGATACAGGTTCGCACCCTTGCGGCGAAAAAATCCTACGAGGGAAGGCTCGCGTTCTGTTTCGTCCCCGAGGACGGGCTGTTGGACATTCCGTATACGGAGTTCGCGGCGCCCGTCTCGGCAGAGCTACATTATGCGATCCTCGAGGACAATTCGGTGGAAGTCGAGGGGACGGTCACATTCACGCTGAAAGGGCTTTGTTCGCGGTGCCTCGAAGAGGCGGAGCAGAGTTTTTCGGGGGATGTGTTCGGCGTATTCGTCGAAGGCGAGGGCGACGGGGAGACGTACGGCTACCGCAACGGCGCCGTCGATCTTACCGAGCTTCTCAAAGACGCGGTCCTGTTCGCGATCCCTTCGCGCCTCCTTTGCGGGCGTTGTGCGGAGGAAGAGGATCTTTAACAGGGAAAAAATCACAAAGAGGTGGAAATATGGCAGTCCCTAAGAGCAAGCAATCGAAGAGCAGAACTGCGAAGCGGTTCGCGAACTATACGGCAACGGCGCCCACGCTGGTCGAGTGCCCCCATTGTCATGAGCTGAAGGTTGCGCACAGAGTCTGCAAGAACTGCGGCTATTACGACGGCAAGGAAGTCGTCGCGCAGGCAGAGGACAAGAAGTGATCCAAGCAAAATGCAAAGGCGGACGGTTTCAGTCCGCCTTTTTCATAATCCGGAGGTCTCTATGAACGAAACAGCACTTTTTCAGCTCTCCTACGGGGTCTATCTCTGTACGACGTGGGACGAAGGCCGTCCCGTCGGGTGCGTCGCCAACAGTACGATGCAGATCACGTCCTCTCCCGCGACGGTCGCAGTCAGCATCAACAAGAACAACTACACCCACCGCTGTATCGTGGAGACGGGGTATTTTGCAATTACCGTCCTCGCCGAGGATTCCGATCCCAAGCTGATCGGGCGGTTCGGGTTCATGTCCTCCGCGAACGCCGATAAATTCGACGGCGTACCCTATGCCGTCCGCGGGAAACTGCCCGTGCCCGACGACGGCGTCGCCTACCTCAGCTGTAAAGTCGTCTCCCAGTGGGATACGCCCACCCATACCGTCTTTTTGGGGGAGGTCATCGATTGCGACCATCTTCGCAAGGGCAAGCCGATGACATACGCCTATTATCACGAGGTCTTAAAAGGGAAGACGAGCGTCAACGCGCCCACCTATCATGAAGAGGAGAAGGCGGAGCCGTCTGCGGCGGAGAAATGGGTATGCACCGTCTGCGGCTACGAGTACGACGGCGAGATCCCCTTCGAGGACCTGCCCGACGATTGGGTCTGCCCGCTCTGCGGCGTGGGGAAGGAGATGTTCGAAAAACGCGCCGCTTCCCAAAAGCCCGCGCCCGCGGTCTGGGTCTGCGAGGTCTGCGGCTACGAGTACGACGGCGAGATCCCCTTCGAGGATTTGCCCGACGATTGGGTCTGCCCGCTCTGCGGCATGGGCAAGGAGTTCTTCAAACGCAAATAGATCCTTCGGAAGACAAGGCAGTCCGCGCGGCTGTCTTTTTTTTGCATTTTTTATACGGAATCGCTTGACAACATACCCCGCGGGGGCATATAATAAGGCAAAAAGGAGGCGGAACTATGGAATCTTGCTGTGAGAGAACGACCATGCGGACGGAGGAAGAGAAGCGGGCGCTGAGGAGCCGTCTCAACCGCTTGATCGGGCAGTTGAACGGCGTCAAACGGATGATCGAGGAGGACCGCTACTGCGGCGACGTCCTCGTCCAGCTCGCCGCGGCGGACAGGGCGGTCAAGGGGCTCTCGGCGGCGATTTTGGAGCGGCATATGCACAGTTGCCTCGTCGAGGACATTCAAAATGGAAATATGAGCGCCGTCGATGAGATCGTCGGGCTCTTCAAACGCTTCAACTGAGGGCGGGCATGAACAAGAAATTTTCGGTGACAAAAATGCAGTGCGCGGCGTGTTCTTCGGGCATCGAGCGCAGCGTAAAGAAACTTGCGGGCGTGAAGAGCTGTGCCGTCTCCCTGATGGGGGAGTGTATGGAGGTGGAGTTCGACGAGACGCTCGTCACGGAGAAGGAAATCAAAAACGCGGTGACCTCTCTCGGCTACGGGATCTACGACTACGGCAAGGCGCCCTCGGCCCGCGAGAAGCTGTCCCTTTTCGTGCGCTTCTGGATCTCCCTTGCGCTTCTCCTTCCCCTCATGTACTTTTCGATGGGCGGGATGCTGAAACTGCCCGTCCCGTCGGGGCTCCTCAACCACGGATTCCAGCTCGGGCTGACCACCGCGATCCTCGCCGTCAACTATCGGTTCTTTACGAGCGGGATCCGCGCCGTCTTCAAAAGGGTCCCCAATATGGATACCCTCATCACGGTCGGAAGCCTCGCTTCCTACCTTTACAGTTTGGTCGTCATGATCATTATGCACGCCTCTCCTTCGGACATGGGTGCCTCGGAAATGGCGTCGCACCATCTTTTCTTCGAATCGGCGGCGATGATCGTCACGCTCGTCTGCCTCGGAAAATGGTTGGAAGAGAAGAGCAAGAAGCGCACGGGGCGCGAGATCGAAAAGCTCAAAGCGTTGGCGCCCGAGTTCGTCTCGGTGGAGCGGGAAGGGACGGAGCAAAAGATCGCGCTCTCCGAGGTGGAGCGGGGCGATCTCGTGATCGTGCGGCAGGGGGAACGGGTCCCCGTAGACGGCACGGCGGAGGAGGGACGCGCCTTCGTGGATACGTCCGCCGTCACGGGAGAAAGTCTGCCCGTGGAGACGGAAGCGGGACAAAACGTGACGAGCGCCTCCCTCGTGATGAGCGGCTATCTCCAGATCCGCGCCGTGAAGGTGGGGGAGGAGACCATGCTCGCGGGCATCGTGCGCATGGTGCGCGAGGCGGGGGCGTCCAAGGCGCCCATCCAAAAACTCGCGGATAAGGTCGCGGCGGTATTCGTACCCGTGGTCGTCGCCCTCGCCCTCATCACGTTCGTCATCTGGATCTCCTGTACGCGGGACGTCGGGATGTCCTTCAATTACGGCGTCAGCGTGCTCGTCATCTCCTGTCCCTGCGCGCTGGGGCTGGCGACGCCCGTTGCGGTGATGGCGGCGACGGGGCGGGGCGCTTCACTCGGGATCCTCTTCAAAAACGCCGAAGCGCTGCAAAAGACGGCGGCGGTCGGCGACGTCTTCCTCGATAAGACGGCGACGGTCACCGAGGGGAAGCCCCAAGTCGTCTTTTTCGAGGGGGACGACGAGGCGAAGAGGATCGCGTACGCCATCGAAAATAAGCTCAACCACCCCCTTGCGCAGTGCATCGTGGCGTTCTGCGGGGAGGGATATGAGGCGGAAGACGTCGTCTACCTCGTGCGGCAGGGCGCCGTGG
>CANQXA010000020.1 GCA_947627765.1 uncultured Clostridia bacterium | reverse complement strand
GGTCCCAGAACCGGATGCCGTACTCGGCGCAGAGGTTCAGCACCCGCTCCGGGAACCCGCTCTCCACCCGGCCCGTGACTTCCCCCCGCAGGAGATTCACCACTTGTCCCGCCGCCATGCTCCCCCTCCTTATTCCAGCTCCACCGCCGACACCGTGCCGGGATAAGACGGGCCGCCTCTCCCTCAATTTCGGTCCCCTCAACCAGGCGGGCGGCTGGCGCCGTCTCAATGTCGCCGTCTCGAGGGCGCGCGAGGAGATGCTCGTCTTCTCCACCATGACGGCGCCCATGATCGACCTCGCCAAGACGTCCTCCAAGGGCGTCGCGGGGCTCAAAGCCTTCCTCGAATTCGCCGAGAAGGGCAGGACGACCCTCGCAGTCCGTTCGGATACGGTCACGCGCGGGGCGGGCATCGGGAAATATATCGCCGAGGAGCTCTCGGGCTACGGGTACGACTGCCGGTACGACGTGGGCGCTTCCGATTTCAAGATCGACGTCGCCGTCGTCGATCCCCGCAACCGTCACCGCTTCGTGCTCGGGATCATCTGCGACGGCACCGACCGCTTCTCCGTCAAAGACCGCAACCTTCTTCAATTCCAGACCCTCAAACGCGGGAATTGGAACATCATGCGCATCAACAGCGTCAACTATTACAACAATCCCAAGCGCGAACTCAAACGGGTCAAGGACCTGCTCGACCGTCTCACGGGCGCCGACCGCAGTTCGGGCGCATGGCTCTCCAAGTACCGCAAGCCCTACCGCGCCTTCCGTCCGGGAGAGGGGGACCGCGAACTCTTCGCCAACGCCGCCTTCATCACGGGCGGGGAGAACGACGCCAAGATCATGGCGCGGATCAAGGAGATCGTCGCCCTCGAAGAACCCATTTCGCGGGCGTTTCTGCGCAAACGCTGTCTGCAAACCTTCGGGATCGCCAAGAGCGGCACGCGGGTAGACGCACGTTTGGACGCGCTCATCGACGCCTGTGCGCTTCCCCGCGAACGGGAGATGGGCGTAGACTATTTCTATAAGAACCCCAAGGCCGTCCGCCTCGGCAGGATCCGCGTCGAGGAGCCGCCCTGTCTCAGGAAGACGGAGGAGGACTTCACGATCTACGAGACGGTCACGTTGATTAAAGGCGCGCTCGAGGACCGCGTCGCCCTCTATATGGACGAGCTTTCCGACCTCTTCACGAAGATCTTCAAGGAACTTCGTCCCACCGAGCGCTTCCTCGCCTTCCTCAACGACTGCGTGACGTACGGCGAAGAGAAAGGCCTGTTCGTCCGTTCGGTCTCCGACCGTATCTCTCTCGCATAAGCGGCGTAAAATTCATTGACAAACCCAAGAGGAAGTGATAGAATTTCGGCAATGAAATCCCCCCGGACCAAAAAAAGAATGAATGTATGGGCGTATCTTGCCCTCGGATATCTCGCCGTGGTGCTCTTGGGGAGCGTCTTGCTGATCCTTCCGTTCGCTTCGCGGGGAGGACGCACGAACTATATCGACGCCCTCTTTACCTCCGTTTCGGCGGCTTGCGTCACGGGGCTCGTTCCCTTCGAGACCAACATCCATTGGAGCGGATTCGGGCAAGCCGTGATCCTGCTCCTCATCCAGCTCGGCGGGCTCGGGTTCATGACCTTTGTCTCCGTCCTTCTCATGATGGTAAAGAGGGGATTGGGGCAGTATGAACGCCGCGCCGTGTTGCAGACGATGGGCGGCGGCAATCTCTCGGGCGTCAAACGCCTCATCCGCCGCATCTTTACGGGTACCGCCTGCTTCGAACTTGCGGGCGCCGCCCTTCTTTCCATCCGCTTTATCCCCGATTTCGGCGTCGGCAAAGGGATCTGGTATTCCGTCTTCCACGCCGTTTCCGCCTTCTGCAACGCAGGGTTCGATCTGATGGGCGGCACCTTTGCGGGGTCGGGCTCCTTCTCCCATTACGCCGCCGACCCGCTCGTCTCGCTCACGCTGTGCGTCCTCATCATCGTGGGCGGGTTGGGCTTCTGCATTTGGGGAGACGTCATCGACTGCCGCCTGAATCCCTCGAAGTTCCAATTCTATACCAAGGTCATCCTGCTCGTCAACACCGTCCTCTTGACGGCGAGCACCTTCCTCTTCCTCGGCTTCGAGTGGAACAATCCCACCTACGCGGGCTGCGGGTTCGGCGAGAAACTGCTCGCCTCCTTCTTCAACGCGACCACGGCGCGCACCGCGGGCTTTTATACCACCGACCCCGGCACGCTTTCGGACAGCGGCTACCTCCTCATGGTGATCCTGATGTTCATCGGCGGGAGCTCGGGTTCGACGGCGGGCGGCATCAAGGTGGGTACCATGACCGTGATCGTCATGGGGATGTTCGCCGTATTCCGCGGCAAGAGGGACATCAACATCGGCAAACGGCGGATCGACAGCAAGCTCGTCTTTCAGGCGCTCGCCATCTTCGTGGCGTATCTCTTCCTCGTCTTTACGGCGACCATCGTGATCTGCGCCATCGAGACGAACGACGTCAACACCTTCGCCAATACCCTCTTCGAGACGGTTTCGGCGATCGGAACGGTGGGGCTCTCGGTCTCCGTGAAAGCGGGAGGGGGAGCGGTCGCGCTGACGACGACCCTCACCGCCCTCTCCAAGGTCATTCTGATCCTCTTGATGTATACGGGCAGGGCGGGCGTTCTGACCATCGCCTTCGCCGTTGCGAAGAAGCGCGATACGGCGCAGGTCCGCCGTCCCATCGATACGTTTTTCATCGGCTGACCGCGGACATGGTACCGCTGTTTTCGCTGTAACGACAATTTGTAAGGAGAAATTATGAGATCCTTTTTACTCATCGGAATGGGCAAATTCGGGCGTACGCTCGGCGAGAAAATGCTCCGCATGGGCGACGAGGTGATGATCGTCGATAAGAGCGAGGACGCGATCAACTCCCTCGCCTCCAAGTACACCAACGCCTTCATCGCCAACTGCATGAATATCGACAACCTCAAAGGGTTCGACATTCCCTCGTTCGACGCCTGCGTGGTCGCGATCAGCGACGATTTTCAGGCGTCCCTCGAGATCACGTCCAACCTCAAAGATTTGGGCGCGAAACGGGTCATCTCCCGCGCTTCCACCGAGATCCAGAGCAAATTCTTGATGCGCGTGGGCGCAGACGAGGTCATCTATCCCGACCGCGATATCGCCGAGAAGCTCGCCGTCCGTCTCAATTCGTACAACGTCATCAATTACATCGACCTCGATTCCCGCTTCTCTATCTTCGAGATCGCCTGCCCCGAACGGTGGGTGGGGCGCAAACTGATCGACATCAACCCCCGCAAAAAACTCGGCATGAACATTCTGACCGTCAAAAAGGAGACCGAGGTCCTCAACACATTAGACGGCGAATACGTCTTCGAGGCGGGCGACCAGCTCGTCGTCTTCGGCAACACCGAGACCATTTTGAAGTTTACCAATAAGCAAAAGTAAACGGGACTTTACAAGCCGCCTTCCGCCCTTCGGCGGAGGGAAAGGACGCGGCGAAAAAATTTTGAATACCGTTCAAAAATATGAAAACGGAGCGACCCTGCGGCCGCTCCGTTTTGTAATTGATTGATCGTTTATGCTTTTCCTGCGGAACCGAGCACGTCGCAGATCTTGTGCTTGACCATTTCCTTCATGTTGGCGCGGGCGTCGCCGAGGTATTGGCGCGGGTCGAAGTGAGAGGGATTCTCGGCGAGGTGCTTTCTGATCGCGGCGGTGAAGGCGACGCGGAGGTCGGAGTCGATGTTGATCTTGCAGACGGCGAGTTTTGCGGCCTTTCTCAGTTCGCTCTCGGGAATGCCGATGGCGTTGGGCATCGAACCGCCGAATTCGTTGACGATGGCGACCTGCTCCTGCGGTACGCTCGAAGCGCCGTGCAGGACGATGGGGAAGCCGGGAAGACGGCGCCCGATCTCCTCGAGAATGTCGATGCGGAGCTTGGGATCCTGCCCGGGCTTGAACTTATAGGCGCCGTGCGAGGTCCCGATCGCGATCGCAAGCGAATCGATCCCCGTGCGGGAGGTGAATTCCTCCACTTCGTCGGGCGAGGTGAACATGGCGTCGTGCGATTCTACCTTGACGTCGTCCTCGATCCCTGCGAGCTTCCCGAGCTCGGCCTCCACGACCACGCCGTGCGCGTGGGCGTATTCGACGACCTTCTTCGTCAGCGCGATGTTCTCCTCCCACGGCTTGGAAGAAGCGTCGATCATGACGGACGTAAAGCCGACGTCGATGCAGTCCTTGCAGATCTCGAAATCGGCGCCGTGGTCGAGATGCATGGCGATGGGGATATCCGTCGTTTCGGCGGCGGCCTGCACGAGGTGGCGGAGGTACACGGGATTGGCGTACTTTCTCGCGCCCGCGGAGACCTGTAAAATAACGGGCGAACGGCATTCATTCGCGGCTTCGACGATCGCTTGGATCATTTCCATATTGTTGACGTTGAAAGCGCCGACGGCATAGCCGCCCTTGTAGGCTTTTTCAAACATCTCTTTCGTTGTGACTAAGGGCATAATCATTCCTCCGGTTTGAATTGGCATTATTATACCGCAAGCTACGGCAAAAAGCAAGGGGATTTGAAAACTTCGGCGGAAATTTTCCTCCCCGCCTTTTCTACTGTGATGAGCTTGCCGAGACATCTCTCTTTCATTTGTCATGTCGAGCTTGCTCCCACCGTCATGTCGAGCTTGCTCCCACCGTCATGTCGAGCTTGCCGAGACATCTCTCTTTCATTTGTCATGTCGAGCTTGCCGAGACATCTCTCTTTCATTTGTCATGTCGAGCGCAGTCGAGACATCTCTACCTTATTGTGCATGAGATTTCTCCACGCGCTCGCTATCGCTCGCTTGGTACTTCGCCTGCGGCTCGTGCCGACCTTTGTTTCACAAATAGAAACTTCGGTCGGGGCGAAATGACGGGGAGGGGCGAAATGACGGGGAGGGGCAGAATGACGGAGAGGGGGACTAAGGGGGTGGGGCGGCGACCAAGCTAACATTACACAAAATAGCATTGTTCTCATGTTCAACTTTTCAAAAAATTTTCCCAACAACCTTGACAAATTTTTCCATAGAAGCTATAATGTTAATAAACGCCCAATAGGGGAGGTAAGAGATGAAACGGATCATGGCAGCATTTGCCGCGGCGGTGATTCTTCTCGTCGGCGCGGCGGCGCTCGTCGGTTGCGGAGGGACGGAACCGGAAGAAAAAGGCGTTCTTCTTTCGCTCGGCGGGGCATATGAGAGCGGTTGGCTCACGCAGGAAGAAGTGCTGAGCATTGCCTATTATCACAACGGGGGAAGAAAGGGCAACGAGGAGATCATGACGGAAAACTACGCCCCCATGCCCAAGACTCCCGCTGAATTGGACGCCGAAACGGAAATGGGGATCAAGCGCACGGCGGCACAGGAGTATAATAAGGCGGGCTTCGTCACGCACGCAGTTCCCGACGGCTTTTATATCTCTGCATACTACGGGACTTATGACGATTGCGTAGCCATGGTAGTGATGTCTTCTTATTTGCAATATGAAGACGCGATACGGACAGAGACCGTAGCGAATGTGAAATTTTTCTATACATACGGTTATGAAATTATAGTTTGGAAGGCTGAAAAATAACTCAAAATATTATAAAAAGTAAATTTTTATTTGCCGAAGTCGATGACGGACTTCGTATTTCGGGATCCTTCGCGTCCGCTACTTTGCCTTCGGCTCGTGCCGACCTTTGTTTCACAAATAGAAACTTCGGTCGGGGCAGGATGACGGCGGAGGGGGATCAAGGGGGTGGGGCGGCAAACGCGCCGAGGATCCCCTCGTGTCATTCTGAGGGAGCGAAGCGACCGAAGAATCCCGTTGGTCGATGACGGACTTCGTACTTCGGGATTCTTCGCGTCCGCTACTTCGCCTTCGGCTCGTGCCGACCTTAGTATCGCAAATAAAAACTTCGGTCGGGGCAGGATGACGGCGGAGGGGGATCAAGGGGGTGGGGCGGCGTTCATTGCGGAGAGAGGAAGAAAACGAGGTCGAAAGTGTTCAAAGTGCCCAAAAACGGCAAGAAACTTTGTCACAGGAAAAAATCGGAAAAAAGCGTTGACGGCGGCGCGCAACGGTGGTATAATAAGTGTTGGAAAAGGGCGTTTTTACGCCGAAATCAATCGGAGGAATGTAGTATGGCAAACAATGTGAGAGTTGCGATCAACGGATTCGGGCGCATCGGGCGTCTTGCCTTCCGTCAGATGTTCAACGCAAAGGGTTATGAGATCGTCGCGATCAACGATCTTACCAGCCCCACGATGCTCGCGCACCTTCTCAAGTACGACAGCGCGCAGGGCAGATACGCTTTGGCGGACAAAGTTTCCGCGAACGACGAAGAGGGGACCCTTACCGTCGACGGTACCACGATCCGCATCTACAAGGAAAAGGACGCGATCAACCTTCCCTGGAAGGATCTCGATGTAGACGTCGTCCTCGAATGCACGGGCTTCTATTGCTCCAAGGCGAAGTCGCAGGCGCATATCGACGCAGGCGCGAAGAAAGTTGTCATTTCCGCTCCCGCGGGCAACGACCTTCCCACCATCGTCTATGGCGTCAATGAGCACACGCTCAAACCCACCGACACCATCATCTCCGCCGCGAGCTGTACGACCAACTGCCTCGCGCCCATGGCGAATACGCTCAACAACGCGTATCCCATCGTCTCGGGTATCATGACCACCGTCCACGCCTTCACGGGCGACCAGATGGTGCTCGACGGGCCTCACCGCAAGGGCGACCTCAGAAGAGCGCGCGCCGCGGCCGTCAACATCGTTCCCAACTCCACGGGTGCGGCGAAGGCGATCGGGCTCGTGATCCCCGCCCTCAACGGCAAGCTCATCGGCAGCGCCCAGCGCGTTCCCGTTCCCACCGGCTCGACGACCATTCTCGTCGCCGTCGTCAAGGGGAAGGACGTCACGAAGGATTCCATCAATGCCGCGATGAAGGCGGCGGCTTCCGCTTCCTTCGGCTACACCGAAGAACAGCTCGTCTCCTCCGATATCATCGGGATCACCCACGGCTCGCTGTTCGACGCGACCCAGACGATGGTCACCAAGATCGACGATGAGACCTATCAGGTGCAGGTCGTCGCTTGGTACGACAACGAGAACTCCTACACCTCGCAGATGGTCCGCACCATCAAGTACTTCGCGGAGCTCAAGTAACCCAAAATACGCAGATCGCCGCACCCTTCGGGGTGCGGCTTTTTATTTGCCCCTGCCAAAATTATAATATTTTGGAAAAATTCGACAAATTACTTGACAATTCTGTAATTACATGATATAATGTAACTACAAAAAACATATGGGAGGATTTCACATGAAAGTCAAGCGGATTTCTTGGAAGATCGCGACCATAGGGATCGCGGCGGGATTGTTCCTTGCGGGAACTTGCGGGCTCTATTTGCAGCCGTCGGCGTTCACAATACAGGAGGACGGTGAGATCATCATAGACCGTCCCCAAAACACCGTCTTTACGGGGGCGTATGCCGCGTGCTGTTACGGTTGGAAAGGGGACACCGATTCGGCTACGGGGCAGCTCCGTTTGAGATTGGGGACGAACGTCTATGACGATAAATATGTAACGTTAGAAGGCTCCGAATATCGCGAAGTGGCAGTCCCGGACGTGGGATGTACCTCGCTCCCGACGGAATATTATTGGGTGAAGTCCGTCGTCACCGTAGACGGGACGGTCATGCTCTCGAGGGCGCTCAACACCTTCGACTTCTCTCATCGCGCCGCACTGCCCGTAAGTTTCAGCGTCGTTGATGGTACGATCGGGCCGGAAGAGAAAGAAGTGTGGTACGATATCGATCCCGACGCTAGGTATGCGTACATTTCCGCAGGCTTGGCGGGAGAATTAAAGCAAACGATTTTCTTCTTAGACGCTGTTGGCCCTGATTCTCAGATGACGGTACGTTTTGATAATGTGATTATTACGGTGGGATTCCCTTCTTGGCATCGCATCGTGGTCAGCGCGACGAGAACGCTCACCTGCAGTAAGCATTCGACGAATTACAACGGCTATGCGAATATCGCCATTGCCTTTACGGACGCGTCGCTCACGAACGATCAGATCCCTACCTATCCTGCGTTCCCCGGCTAAGCGGAAGCGAAAATGAAAGATCGGAATTTTGAAGAGAGTTGCGGGATTTCCCGCAATTCTTTTTATTGTCTTCCCGCGTTGAGAGGGCGCCCTGCGCGCCGCAGAGGGGCGAGGAATGACTTCGTCTCCCGCGGCATAAAATAGGGAAGATGAGATTCAGGGAAGAGATCTTCAAAATGCTCGGCGGCGATCCCCGCCGTATCCTATATACCGTTACCGACCGCGGCGGCTACTTCCAGAACGTCAGGCGCGTTTTGGAATTTTCGCCCGTGAAGATCGTCCTTTCGGGCAGACGCGGCAAAGTTGTCGTGGAGGGCGACGCCCTGACGCTCGGGAAGTACGCGGAGGGGGACGTCTCGGTCATGGGTGCCATTGTTTCGGTCAAACGCGAGGAGGGACCCTCATGAATGCGGTGGGATTTACGGTGGAAAGCCTCTCCGCGGGGCGCGCGCTCGAAAAGCTCAGGCGGGGCGGGGTGGACCTCTTATACGCCGCTATGCCGCGAAAAAACGCGCTGGAAGTCAGAATCCGCGCCAAAGATGCCGAAAAAGCCTTTGCAATTTTACAAAGTTCGTGCTATAATATAAAAAACGTCACATATTACGGTTGGGCCCGCCAAAAACGGAGGCTGATCCGGGCGGCAGGGCTCCTTTTGGGTACCTTCGTTTTCTTCGCCGCCATGATTTGGTGCAACGGGCGGGTGTTGCGGGTAGACGTCGTGGGCAACGGCGCCTATCTCGGGCAGGAGGTGCGCGCCATTCTCGCGGAGGAGGGCGTGGGAAGGTTTTCCCCGATGCCCTCGCATACGGGCTCCATTACGGCGAAGATCCTCTCCCTGCCCCGCGTGGAATTCTGTTCGCTCAAAGGGGCGGGCGGGATCCTCACCGTCGAGATCCGTTGTTCAAACGGCGCCGAGCCCCTCCGCTCCGAACCCCTGCTCTCCCCCGCGGCGGGCACGGTGACGGAGCTTGTCGTACTCCGCGGAACTCCCCTTGTAGAGGTCGGAGCCCATACCCATGTCGGGGATCCGCTGGTCGGAAACTATACCGTGACGGGGGAGACGAGACGGGAATGTTTGGTCGTCGCGAAGGCGACGGTCCGCGTGGACGTGAAGCGGGAGTACGCGCTCTCCGAGGAGGAGGCGCTCGCCCAAGCCTTTCTCGATTTCGGCGAACTCGAAGAAATACATACCGAAAAAACACAGCTCGGATGTAGGGTGGAGGCGGTTTCGTACCGCGTCGCCGCCCTCAATTTCGGGTGAGGAGGACGATTGACCCCTGTAGAGATCGGCGCGTTGGACAAGCTGAAGAGCGTCCTCGGCGTCTTTGACGAAAATTTGGAGACGATCCGCCGCGAACTCAAACTCACGGCGAAGATCGACGGTACGACCATCGTACTCGAGGGAGAAGAGGGGGCGGAGCGCATCGGCGCGGACGTGATTGCAAGCCTCGTCGCCACGGTCGACGCGGGCGAACCCATCGATAAGACCCGTCTTCTCTACTGTATCGAGCTTGCGCGGGAGGGGCACGCGCGCGACATCGAGGGGATCATGCACGACGTCGTCGCCGTCTCCGCGCGGGGCAAGCCCGTCAAGTGCAAGACGGTCGGGCAGAAGCGCTATGTGAGCGCCGTCCGCGCCCACACGGTCACCTTCGGCGTGGGGCCTGCGGGCACGGGGAAGACGTACCTCGCCGTCTGCCTCGCCGTCGCCGCATACAAGAACAAAGAGGTCGAGAAGATCATTCTCACCCGCCCTGCGGTGGAGGCGGGGGAAAAGCTCGGATTTCTGCCGGGCGACCTTCAAACGAAGGTGGATCCCTATCTCCGCCCGTTGTACGACGCCCTCCAAGAGATGTTCGGCCCCGAGACCTATCAAAAACTCATGGAAAAGGGCGTGATCGAAGTCGCCCCGCTCGCCTATATGCGCGGGCGCACGCTCTCGGACGCCTTTGTCATCTTAGACGAGGCGCAGAACGCCACCCGCGAACAAATGAAGATGTTTCTGACCCGTCTCGGAGAGGGGAGCAGGATGGTCGTCACGGGCGACCTCACGCAGACCGATCTCCCCGAGGGCAAGACGAGCGGGCTCAAACAAGCCGTGCGCATTCTCGACGGCGTGGAGGGCATCGCCATATGCAGGTTGGGGGATAAGGACGTCGTGCGGCACCCGCTGGTCACCGCGATCGTACGCGCCTATGAGCGGGAAGAGGACCAAGGAAAAAGGAGGGAAAAGAAATGAAGCAGAAAGACGATCTCGAGCTCATACGGCGTTCCAACCGCCGAAAACTCGCCATCGGGGGCGTCGTCTTTGCCGTCTGTTTTTTGGCGGTGCTTTTGACTGCCTTTGTGGTCTTTATCGCCGTCAAACCCCACAGCTGGCAGGGTTATGTGAAGGTGCATTTCGATGAATTGCTCTATCTCGCGCTGAGCACTTTCTTCCTTCTCTGCATCGGGTATTTCTACTTCTTCTACGAGGATACCTCCTTTTTGTGCAGGGCGCGGAATATCATCTTCTACTATGTGCTCATCGTGTTTTCCGCGGCGGTGTGCTGGGTCTTCGGCAAATACATCAACATCTATTGCCGCCCCTACGCCATGTTCTCTCTTCTTTGCATCTTCCTTTTGGGGCGCAAACATACGCTGTTTCTGAACTTTTTGTTCGTCTTTCTGATGTTCGCGGTGGACCTCTTCACCAATTCCTTCCCGCAGAGCATCAGCACGGAGGTCTATTCGACCACGCTGATCGGCTTCGTGAGCGGAACGTTTGCGGTATTCTTCGGCAAGCGGGTCCGCACCCGCTTCGGCATCCTGCTCGCGGGGATCTTCGTCGCCGTGCCGACCGTGATCGTCATCTCCTTCTTCAAACTGCCCAATCCCGAGAGCGATTGGATCGATTACGTCTCCGCGCTCGGATTCCAGATCATGGGCTGCGTCTGTTCGGCGGTGCTCGCGCTCGCGGCGATGCCCGTCTTCGAGGTGCTCTTCAACCGCCTCACTACCTTCCGCCTGAGGGAGATCACCTCCCCGAGCGCCCCTCTTTTGAAGCGCCTGCGCGACGAAGCCCCCGGCACCTTCAACCACTCCCTCATCGTCGCCCAGCTCGCCGAGACTTCCGCGGTCGCCATCGGGGAGAACGCCGAGCTCGCGAGGGCGGCGGCGTATTATCACGACGTCGGAAAGCTGAAACAGCCCGATTGCTTCACCGAGAACCAAACGGGGTACAACCTGCACGACGAGATCACGCCCGAACTCTCGGCGGACATCATCCGTTCGCACGCGCGGGACGGCTATGAACTGCTCACGGCGCGGCATATGCCCAAGATCATCGCGGACGTCGCGCGGGAGCATCACGGCACCCTTCCCATCAAATATTTCTACGACAAGGCGCTCCGCTATTCGGGGGACGCCGACATCAAGGATTACTCCTATCTCGGTCCCATTCCGCAGACTAAGATCGCCGCGATCATCATGGTGGCGGACGCGGCGGAGGCGGCGACGCGCGCCGCGTCCGACCGCTCCCCCGAGAGCGTGGAGAAGGTCTGCCGCGCCATCATCGAAGAGCGGATGGACCTCGGGCAGTTCGACGAGTGCGACATCACCATCCGCGAGCTCAACATCATTAAGATGACGTTGGTCGAAGCGCTTTCGGGCGTCCACCATCACCGCGTGGAGTATCCCAACATCCAATTCAACCGCGACCGCGAGGTCATTCCGTTCGATGGGGACAGATATGATGACTGAGTTTCAGATCGATTCCGACGCCCTCTCCCCCGAGGAGCGCGTCTCGTTGCAAAACGCCCTCTCGGGGGCGTGTATCGCAGACATGCCCCTCGTCTTGGAGCTGCTCTTTGTCTCCGCGGAGGAGATCCGGGACCTCAACAGGCGGGAGCGCGGCGTAGACAAGGTCACCGACGTTCTGAGCTTTCCCGCGGCAGAGCTCGTCCCCGGCGAGGAGATCGTCTCCGACGAACACGGGGAGTGCGTGGAGACGGTGGACGGCGCCGACAGGATGTATCTCGGGAGCGTCGTCATCTGCGAACAGCGGGCAAGGGAGCAGGCGGAGGAGTACGGGCATTCCTATGAGCGCGAACTCTTCTACCTCGCCGTCCACGGCGCACTGCATTGCCTCGGTTACGACCACGAGCGCGAGGAGGACAAGCGTCTGATGCGCGCGAAAGAGGAAGAGATCATGGAGAAGATGGATCTCGGGAGGGGAGCATGAGGAGCGGCACGGTCGCCGTCATCGGCAGAGCCAACGCGGGCAAGAGCACGCTGATCAACGTCCTCGTGGGCGAAAAAGTCGCCATCGTCTCCCCCAAACCGCAGACCACGCGGGACCGCATCCTCGGCATTCTCAACCGCCCGGACTATCAGATCGTCTTCGCCGATACGCCCGGCATCTACAAGGGCAAGGGCGCGCTCACCGCGCTTATGATGCGTACGACGGAAGAAACGGCGGGCGAGGTGGACGCCATCCTCTATGTGCACGACGGGCACGCGGGGATCCGCGACGAAGACATCGCGCTGATGAAACGCTACCGGGAGAGCGGCGTGCCCATGATCGTCGCCTATACCAAGATCGACATCATGCCGAAGGAGAAGATCCCCGCCGACGCGAAACTGCTCTTCGAGGCGGGTGTGACCTGCGACGTGTACCCCGTGTCCGCGAGGAAGGGCATCAATCTCAAAAAATTGGAGAACGCGATCGCCTCGCTCCTGCCCGAAGGGGGGGCGCTCTATCCCGAGGACATCGTCTCCGATAAGAGCGAGCGGTTCATGATCGCCGAGCTCATGCGGGAGAAGATCCTCCTGAAATACGGGCAGGAGATCCCGCACGGCGTGGCGGTCGTCGTCCACACTTTCGAGAAGCACGGGGGCGCCGCGGAGATCGGGCTGGACGTCATTTGCGAAAAGAAAAATCACAAGGCGATCCTCATCGGGAAACAGGGCGCCGCGCTCAAAGAGACCGCTTCCTTCGCCCGCAAGGACATGGAGAAACTCTTGGGGATGAAAGTCTTTCTCACCGTGTACGTCAAGGTGCGGGAGGATTGGCGGGACAGCGCCCGTCTCATGAAAGAATTCGGCTACGGCGAAGAGTGACCGTATAGGCGGCTGTGCACGGCGCATACTGCTATCATGAAAGAGGGAAAGAAAGACGCGAGCAAGATCGCGTGGGAGCTCTTCGAAAAGACGGGCAACTTCAGCTACTATATGCTCTACAAACGGTTAAAATAACGATGGATTACAAGACGGACGCGCTGCTCCTCAAAACGGTGAACATCGGCGAGAGCGACAAGATGGCGACCCTTCTCACCGCCGACCGCGGCAAGATCGGCGCGAGAATGAAGGGCGTGAGAAAGGCGGGCGCAAAGCTGGGATTTGCGTCCCAGCCTTTTTGTTTTGCCGAGTATGTGCTGGTGGGACGGGCGGACCGTTACACCGTCACGGGGGCGGCGCTCCATGAGGGATTTTTCGACCTGAGATCGGATCTTCGGTCGCTCTACGCGGCGGCGGCGATCGTTCAGGTGTGCGACGCACTCGCCCTCGAAGAGATGCCGAGCGGAGGGCTTCTGCTCGCCGCGGTGGAGGCGCTCGGCGCGATCGAGAGCGATCCCGCGGGTACCATGCCCGAGGTCGTGCGCTTCCTTTTGCGGGCCGCGGCGTTTGCGGGTTACCCCGTTTCGGCGGGAGACTGCCCCTCCTGCGGCAAAAAGATCGAGGGAAAGCGATTTTTTGACCCCGCGAGCGGGTCGTTTTACTGCGAAACCTGCGCGGCAGGTGCGCCCGCAAGCCGTTCGACCTACGAATGTATCCGCTCTCTTTCGGGCATGGGTGGGGGATACGACGCCGACGGGCTGATCCGCGCCCTTCGTCTTATGAAGATGTATTTGACCTATCAAAACGAATCGGTCTTCCCCGCGCTCGGGGAATATCTTGCGATGATGGAGGCGGAGCGGGCATAACCCCGCAAAGATAATTTGCCCGCGGGCGAACGCATGAAAGAGAACGCATGAAAAGGAGAACGCATTCTTAAAGTAGCCGCGGGACGTGCAAAATGCACGTCCCGCGGCGTATTTTTATCGCCCCACCCCCCTCCCCCCTCCATTGGATGGGGGCAAGAGTATGCTCTCCGTGAGGGGACGCATTTTACCCCCTCCGTGGGAGGGGGACTATGGGGGTGGGGCGAATTCTTTCGTCATGTCGAGCGTTCTTTTTTCGTCATGTCGAGCGCAGTCGAGACATCTCTACTTTATTGTGCATGAGATTTCTCGACTTCGCGCTTCGCGCTCCGCTACTTCGCCTTCGGCTCGTGCCGACCTTGGTTTCACAAATAGAAACTTCGGTCGGGTCGAAATGACGAGGTGGAAAAACGCGCTTCGCGCTCCGCTACTTCGCCTGTGGCTCGTGCTGTGCTTCGATACACAATAGAAGCCTCGCACGGGGCGAAATGACGGCGAGGGCGAAATGACGGAATGGGGGAATGCCCACCCTCCACCCCCCTCCATTGGAGGGGGCAAGTTGAGTGTTTTCTCCACGAAGGGGGTATGCAGGCGTCATCCTGCCCCGACCGAAGTTTCTATTTGTGATTCTAAGGTCGGCACGAGCCGAAGGCGAAGTAGGCGAAGCCGAAGGATCCCGAAGTACGAAGTCCTTCATCGACCGACGGGATTCTTCGGGGGCGTTGCCCCCTCAGAATGACGAGGGGGACCCGTCATCATGAGGGAGGCAAGCACGCCGATCCCGCTCAAAACCGCTTTTTCACACTAAAATCTTTCATAATTTTTTTCCGATCGTTTATTTCAGACCGTAAAGGTCGATCGTCAAGATTGTGCGTATAAGTCTTGCACCGTGATGTAATCGTTGTCGAGCGCAACGCGAAGGGACGCCGTGATCCAAGAGACTGCACATTGGAGCGTATTTTGGGCGGCGGAACGGATAGAAGAGTTAAGCGGATCGGAATAAGGGACGTCCGTATACTCTCCGTTGTCTCCGTACTTCATTTCGACTTTGGTTACTGTGAGAGCAGTGGAAGAGTTGAGATTTGTGCTGTTCGCCGTCAAACGCAACTCGAGTTCGGAAGCGTTGCGATATGATTCGTAGTAGTAGATACGCACGGGGTGATTCCGGTCGCGGTAGAAGTCAATAAAGAGGTTAATATATGCGCTACCGGTACTGAAAAAGAAATGAAATTCAGTCGAGGAACCGTACGCGGTAACCGTCAAATCGAATTTTCCGAAGCTCGAATCGGTGAGATCGTCGTAGCGTTGCTTGCCGCCGAGGTCTTTAAGATAGGTATGGTAGGCGGTGTAGGTGGGCGTCGGATTATTTTTGAATTTGCCGCCGCACCCCGCGAAGACCGCAAGACACATACAAAGGGCTATAAAGGGGAGGAAAAGTTGCCTAAATTTTTTCATATGAATTCTCCTATACCCAAATTGGGTACTATTATTGTACTACTGAAATTGGGTAGAGTCAACCCGTTTTGGGTAGAAATTTATAAAATTTAAGTATGGAATTTCGTTCGCAACTAAAAGAGATCCGCAAAGCGCGTGGGATGACACAAAAAGACGTCTATTTACGCTTGCAAGTATCGCCCAACTGTTATGCTTCATGGGAGCAGGGGAGGACGGAGCCGGACATCGCAAGTATCAAAAAGCTGTGCGAGATCTTCGGCGTCTCCGCCGACTATTTGCTCGGGATCGAGGACGAATAAACGTTGTTTCTCCATTTTCCCACCCCCCTACCCCCCTCCACGGAGGGTGGAGCGGCGCAATTCTCATTCAACAGCCCTGTGGGCTGTGAATGGCGCCGCGACAGGAGGCGTGGCATCGCCGACGGGTTGCGGCGGTCCCTGCCGCCGCAACGGAAAAAACCGCCACCCACCGCATACCCCCTCCGTGGGAGGGGGACTAAGGGGGTGGGGCGAATTCTTTCGTCATGTCGAGCGCTCTTTTTTCGTCATGTCGAGCGTTCTTTTTTTTGTCATGTCGAGCGCAGTCGAGACATCTCTACTTTATTTTGGATGAGATTTCTCGACTTCGCGCTTCGCGCTCCGCTACTTCGCCTTCGGCTCGTGCCGACCTTGGTTTCACAAATAGAAACTTCGCTCCGCTCGAAATGACGAGGTGGAAAAACGCGCTTCGCGCTCCGCTACTTCGCCTTCGGCTCGTGCTGTGCTTCGATACACAATAGAAGCCTCGCACGGGGCGAAATGACGGCGAGGGCGAAATGACGGAATGGGGGAATGCCCACCCCCCTACCCCCCTCCATTGGAGGGGGCAGGATGAGTGTTTTCTCCACGAAGGGGGTAAGCAGACGTCATCCTGAGGCGAAGCCGAAGGATCCCGAAGTACGAAGTCCGTCATCGACTAGCGGGATTCTTCGGGGGCGTTGCCCCCTCAGAATGACGCGGGGGCCCGTCATCGACCAAGGGGATTCTTCGGGGGCGTTGCCCCTCAGAATGACGTGGGGGAGCGTATTGTCGCCCCACCCCCCTACCCCCCTCCATTGGAGGGGGCAGGATGAGTGTTTTCCCCACGGAAAACAAAAATCTTTTCCGAGGCGGCGTAAAATCCTTTGACTTATTCTCCGAAATATGGTATTCTAACTATCGACGTGCGCGAGGATATGCGCTCTCCACGCATTTCTTGGCGCATCGCAAATACTTCCATAGGAGGATAAACGCAAATGGAAAAGAACGAGATCATCGCAAAGTTTGCCCAGCACGAGGGCGACACAGGTTCCCCCGAGGTGCAGATCGCACTCCTCACCGAGCGCATCAACCATCTCAACGCGCACCTGCAGCTGCACAAGCACGACAACCACTCGAGAAGAGGTCTGTTGAAGATGGTCGGTAAGCGCCGCGGGCTCTTGGACTATCTCAAAGCGAAGGACATCGAGCGTTACAGAGCGGTCGTCGAGCAGCTCGGGCTCCGTAAGTAAACGCAGGGAAGGGCGGCAGTTTCGTTCGCCCTTTTTTACTGTCTTCCCGCGGGAAGAGAGACCTCGGAACGGGTCAAGGAAAATCGCTCGCCGCGTCACGGGATGCGGCGGCAAAGAAATAGGAGCAGAAAGGAGAAACAGCAATGACACCAAACTACAAAGAATTCAAATTCACAGTCGGCGGCAGAGAAGTCGTCGTCGAGACGGGCAAGTACGCCGAGCAGACCAACGGCAGTTGCGTGGTCCGTTGCGGCGAGACGGCGGTCATGGTCAACGTTTGTATGTCCGAGACGCCGAGAGAGGGGATCGACTTCTTCCCCCTTCAGGTCGATTACGAGGAAAAGATGTACGCCGTCGGCAAGATCCCCGGCGGATTCAAGAGAAGGGAGGGGAGAGCTTCCGATAAGGCGATCCTCACCGCCCGCCTGATCGACCGTCCCCTCCGCCCGCTCTTCCCGAAAGGGCTCTTCAACGACGTTGTGGTCGTGGCGACGGCGCTCAGCGTCGAGCCCGACGTCAGCCCCGAACCCCTCGCCATGGTAGGGTCCTCCATCGCGCTCGCGATCTCCGATATTCCTTGGGCGGGTCCCACGGGGTCGGTCGTCGTGGGTCTGGTGGACGGCAAGTACGTCATCAATCCCGACAGTGCGGAGCGCGAGAGGAGCACGATCCACCTCAATCTCGCGGGCACCAAGGACGCCATCCTCATGATCGAGGCGGGCGCCGACGAGGTGACCAACGACGAGATGGTCGGCGCGATCATGTTCGGACAAGCCGAGATCTCCAAGATCTGCACATTCATCGAGGAGACCATTGTCCCCGCCGTCGGCAAGCCCAAGCGGGAGATCGAGCTCTATCACATTCCCGAGGAGATCGACGGGCAGGTCCGCGCCTTTGCGGGCGAGAAGCTCGACTGGGCGCTCGATACCTTCGACCGTCAGGAGCGTCAGGCGAGACAGGACAAGGTAGACGCCGAAACGCTCGAGCACTTTAAGGACATCTATCCCGAGAACACGCGCGAGATCAAAGATTCCCTCTATTATCTCACGAAGGAGAAGGTCCGCGCGAAGATCTTCGATCACGGCATCCGTCCCGACGGAAGAGGGCTCAAAGACGTCCGTCCCATTTGGTGCGAACGCCACGTCCTTCCCCGCGCGCACGGTTCGGCGGTCTTCACGAGAGGGCAGACGCAGACCCTCACCACCTGCACCCTCGATATGCTCGCGGCGGCGCAGAAACTCGAAGGGCTCGACGACGAGACCGAGAAGCGCTATATGCACCAATACAACTTCCCCGGCTACTGCACGGGCGAAGCCAAGGCGCTGAGGAGCCCCGGCAGGCGCGAGATCGGGCACGGTGCGCTCGCAGAACGCGCATTGCTTCCCGTGATCCCTCCCGTTGAGGAATTCCCTTACGCGATCCGCGTTGTCAACGACATTCTCTCCTCCAACGGTTCCTCTTCGATGGCTTCCGTCTGCGGCTCCACGATGGCGCTGATGGACGCCGGCGTTCCGATCAAAGCGCCCGTCGCAGGCGTTGCGATGGGGCTCATCAAGAATCAGGAGACGGGCGAATTCCGCGTTTTGACCGATATCCAAGGGCTTGAAGACTTCCTCGGCGACATGGATTTCAAAGTCGCGGGGACCAAGAAGGGCATCACCGCCATTCAGATGGACATCAAGATCAAGGGCATCTCCGAGGAGATCATGCACACCGCGATCGAGCAGGCGAACGAGGGCAGAGAGTTCATTCTCTCCAAGATGCTCGCGTGCGTGCCCGAAGTCGCGCCCGAACTCTCCAAGTACGCGCCGCGGATCATCTTCTTCAAGATCGACCCCGAGAAGATCGGCGACGTCGTCGGCAAGCAGGGCAAGGTCATCAACTCCATCATCGCGGAGACGGGTACCAAGATCGACATCGAGGACGACGGGACGGTCTGCATCGCCTCCTACGGCGACTCGGAGGCGGCGGAGAAGGCGAAGGCGATCATCGAATCGATCGTCCACGATCCCGAAGTCGGCGACCTCTTCATCGGCAGGGTGGTCCGCGTTCTCTCGACGATGGGCGCGTTCGTGGAATTTGCGCCCGGCAAGGACGGCATGATCCACATCTCCAAGCTCTCCGATAAGCGCGTCGAGAAGGTGGAGGACGTCTTGAACATCGGCGACGTCGTCAAGGTCCGCATCATCAAGATCGGCGAAAAGGGCATCGACTTCAAGCTGATCGAAAAACTTTCGTAAAAACCTTTCCGGAAAGGCAAAGCGCGCCCCCTTCGCGGGGCGCGCTTTTTGCCTTTTTCGGATCCGTCGATCCTTTGCGCTTCCGTTTGGACCTCGGGGCGCGACGAATTTTGGACCTCGGGGCGCGACGAATTTTTGACCTCGGGGTGTGGCGAATTTTGGACTCCGCGGGTGCGCCGAAGGCCGTCCGCCGCTTCTTACGGGGAGGGTTTTTCGGGCGGACCTTCGTATGCGCGGGAAGACATATTTTGCATATGCGATCGCGGACATGGGTGGGTCATTTTCGGTCAAATTCATATGGAAACATATGCCGCATATGTTTATAGGCGGCGGAAAACATATGCGCGGGGGCGGCGGAACGGACAAAGATCCGCGGGCAGAAAGTTCACTTTTTTCCGCAAAAAAAGCGCCTCCGCGGTGCGGAGGCGCGATCGTTCGTTTACGCGCTTTGTCAGACGAGATAGGCGGGATCGCTCGCCGCTTCGTCGAGGTCGCGGCGCTGTAAGTCGTAGCCGGGCTTTCCGAGCAGGGCGAAGGTCGCCTTCTTCCCCGCTTCCACGCCGGGCTGGTTGTAGGTATCGATGTTGAACATCGCGCCCGCGTAAGCCGTCTGCAATTCGAAGAAGTACAACAGTTCGCCGAGCGTGAACTCGTTGATCTCGGGAATGCGGATGGTATAGTTGAGCCTGCCCGCCTTGGTGAGGGCGTACGCCGTCGCCTTATTTTCGGCGCGGATGAGCTCCTCCATGGTATGCCCGCCGAGGAAGGAGACGTCGGGGATGGTTTCACAGCCGTGCGGGATGGGGCTCTTCTCGCGGTAGCGTTCGACGGAGAGGAAGGTCACCACCTTGTCGAAGGGGCCTTCGGTGTAGAGCTGGACCTGCGAATGCTGGTCGGTGACGCCGAGCGCCTTGACGGGGGTCTGCCCGACATGGCAGGGCGTGCCGTCGAGCCGCACGTTTTTGCCGAGGGATTCCGCCCAAAGCTGGGCGTACCAATCGGAGACGTAGCGGAGATTGTCCGAATAGGGCATCAGAACGCCGATGTTCTTGCCGTCGTTCATCGCGATGTATTGCAGGGTCGCGGCGAGGAGGGCGGGATTCTTGCGGAAGTCGGAGGAGCGGCAGATCTTATCCATGTACGCCGCCCCTTTCAGAAGGGCTTTGATGTCGATGCCGAGCACCGCCGCGGGGAGCAAGCCCACGGGGGAGAGCTCGGAAAATCTTCCGCCCACGCCGTCGGGCAGTACATAGCTCTTCACGCCGCCGAGCTCGCGGGAGATCTTTACGAGGTTGCCGCGGGAGGCGTCCGTCGTGAAAATGACGTTTTCCTTGATGTTGACGCCCGCCTTGGTGAGCAGGTCGGAGATGATGAGGTACTGCGCCATCGTCTCGCTCGTCGCGCCCGACTTGGAGATGACGTTGAAGCAGGTCTTGGTGACGTCGATGACGTCGAGCAGTTCCTTCATGCGGACGGGATCGACGTTATCCTCGACGTAGAACTTGGGGCCTCTCCGCTTGGACTTGGGCAGATCGTTGTAGTGCAGGTGGCAGAGCGCGGTAAACGCCATCGAGGGGCCGAGCGCCGATCCGCCGATGCCGAGCACGACGAACGCCTCGAACTTCCTTCTCACGAGCTTTGCCGTGGCGAGAATGTCGGCGACGATCGCGTCCTGATTATAGGGGAGCTCCGTCCAGCCCATGAAGAGCTCGTCTTTGCCGCGGTTTTCCGCGACGTAGGCGTGCGCCGCCTTCGCGAGCTTTTTGTGGGCGTCGAGCGCCTTCTCCGAATAGCCCTTGTCGCCGAGATATTTGTCGGTCATGTTGGTGTAGTCCACCGTGATGCGCATTTGCTTGCGGATCTCTTCCGTCAATTTCATTGTTTTTTACCTCCGTTTCCGTACCGCTCTATTATAGCATGAAAGAACGGCAAAGGCAAGGACCGCCCGATAATTTTCCGAAAATATTTTGCCGCCCGCCCGCGGAAGAGAAAGCGGGCGGGCGGCGGCTTTTATTACGCCTTTGCGGGTTTTCCCCGTTTGCGGCGTTTTCCGAAGAAGTTGCGAAGGAATGCGACGAGGTCGAAGAGCCCCAAAACGTGCAGGAGAATGAGTTCTGCCGCGAGCACGAAGAGGACGAGAAGGACGAGCGCCGCGACGTAACCGAGATAGGTCATGAGTAGCGCGCGTACCCCCATGCCCGCGACCGCCGTGATCGCGATCACGGGTAGCGATTTGAGGAAGTACTTCCACGAGCGGAGTTTTCCCGTCTTTTTGGCGAGCAGGACGAGGGAGCAAACGCTCGTGACGGTGTAGTCGCACGCCATGCCGACGAGCAACGCCCCGCTCCCGAGATAGGGTGGCAGAAGCCAAGCGGAGAGGAGCATCGCCGCCGCGCCGAAGAGGAAAAAGACCAGCGTCGCCCGTTCGCAGCCCATGGAATTCAGAAGGCTGGTGGAGATCATCGTCACGCTCATGGGGAGCAGGATGAAGGCGCTCCGCTCGATGAGGATCCCGCTCGTCGCGTTGGAGTAGAGGAGGACGCCGATCCCCTCCCCGCAACAGATGAAAAGGGGAATGAGGATGACGGCGATGAGGAGGGCGGCGTTGAGCGCCTTTTGGACCAACCCCGCGAGCTTTTCCCGCTCTTTGCGGTAGTAACATTCCGAGAATTCGGGCACGAGGACGAGGGCGATGGAGGAGATGAGCGAGCAGGGCGTCATCAAAATGGGCATAACCATGCCCGCGACAACCCCGTACGCGCTCATGGCACGCGCCGAAGACATCCCCGCGGCGACCAGCCTGAGCGGGAAGATGACGGAGATAAGCGAACTGACCAGAGAGGAGGACGTGCGCATCGCCGTCACGGGCAGGGAGGAGCGGAGGAGGGGTTTGATCTCCCCCCGCGGCGAGCGGAATCTCCCGCCTTTTGCGAAGAAGTAGAAGAACGCGCACGAGAAGGAGCAAAGGTAGGAGACGAGCACGGCGACCGCCGCCTTATTGACGTCCGCCACGCCCGAACGGAAGAAGACGAGGAGCACCACGCCCACGATGATCATCACGATCTCCTCGATAAGTTCGATGAGGGAGTAGGCGAAAAACCGTTTGTTCCCCCAAAAATTCCCGCGGAGTACGGCGTAAACGGAGGTAAACGTCAGCCCGAAGAGGAAGATATAGAAGAGATCGGCGCAACGCGGGTCGGAAAAGATCTTCGAAAAGGGAGCGCGCAAGAGGAAGAGGAGGACGGTCAGCCCCGCGCCGAACACGGCGGTGATAAGGACGGCGGCAGCCGTGGCGCTCCGCTCCCGCAAGGGATTCCCCTCGGCGCGATGTTTGGAGATGACGCGGGATAGGGTGATGGGCAGTCCCGAGGAGGAGACGGTCAAAAACACGGCGAAGACGCTCAGGGCGACCTGAAAGACGCCCAACCCTTCCGGACCGAGGGTGCGGGAGAGGATGATGCGGTAGAGGAAGCCGAGCCCGTGCTCGACCGCGGAGAAAATGGTGACGACGGCGGCGGTGCGGTACAAGTTCATGCTGTATTGTATTCCGTAGCCGCACTTTTTTATGAGCGCGCGCATATCATAAGAGCATGGAACTCTCTCTGCATACGCCACGCCTCTACCGCGTGAAGCGCGGACAGCGGCTCGGGGACGTCGCCGCGGCATTTTCCCTTCCCGAACGCGCCGTCGCCGCCGTAAACGGTCTTACCGAAGAGATCTTCGAGGGTCAGCTCCTCATCTTGCCCGAGGGCGGGGATCTCTACACCGTGCGCGGCGGGGAGAGCAAGACGCTCCTTTGCGGCTCTGCCGCCCGATTTGCGGAAAAAAACAAGACGGAGCGCTTCTACGTCGGGCAGAAGATCTTGCTTTGAGACCGCGCGGACCAACCGCAAGACGGGTTACGGCGGTACCATGTCCGAAACGGGACGTCCAAAATCACACCTTTTCCGCCGCGTAAAGAGGGGAGAGACCGCCTTTCACACGCCGCCCTCAGCGCGGCATACAATGAAGTAAACCGGGTAGAATCGGTTGTTTTACGGAGGTAACAAATGTCGTTTTTTTCCAATTTCTCTTCTGACCACTGCCCCGGAACCATTTCGGGCAACCCGTTGAACGGGCTGTGCGAAAAGGTTTGCATTCAGGCGGAGAAGATCTTCGACGCGGGCATCATCCAGACCCGTCTCGAAAACTATACCGCCGCGCCCACGGAATTCACTCCCGCCGGTCCTACATATCCCCTCACGTTCGTGAGCGCCCGTTCGACCACGCCGGCGGTCGTCTCCAATGTCAACGTGGAGCGCCAAGCCGAGGGCAACTGCGCCCGCGTACAGGCGACCGTGACCATTCCCATCGAGATCGTCTATGTGGACGCGAACGGCGCCGAAGGGGTCGCCGCGAGCTCGATCGTCCTCAACGAGGACGTGATGATGTACGTCCCCAACCCGTCCGTGATGCCGTTTACGGTGACGTCCGTCGCTTCGTGCGTTTCGCCCGAGGGGACGTTCGACGCGGCGAGCGGCAACTTCATCATCAGCGCCTGCGTGACCTGTATCCTCAAAGTCGCGATGCAGGTGGAGCTCCTCGTGCCGAGCTACGGCTATTGCGCCATCCCGCCCGCACAGGAGTATACGCAGGAAGTCTGCACGGGCTTCTTCGAACTTCCGCTCTATCCGCAGGGCAGGGCGTGCAGTAAGAAGTGACCCGATAGGGGGCGGACAAAAAACCGTCGGAACAAAAAAATGACAGCGGGGAAGGTTCCCCGCTGTTCTCATGTGCCGCCGTTTGTGCCGCCCGAAAGCGGATTTTAGGGTTTAACGGTCGAAGTGGACGATGACGCCGAAGTCGGGCGCCTTCAAGGAAGCGCCGCCGATCAGCCCGCCGTCGATTTCGGGCTGTGCCATGAGCCCCTTCGCGTTCTTGGCGTTCATCGACCCGCCGTATTGGATGCGCACCTTGCCCGCGCAGACGGGGCAGAAGACTTCGGCGAGCTTTTTGCGGATATACCCGATGGTCTCGTTCGCCTGTTCGTCGGTCGCCGTCTTGCCCGTGCCGATCGCCCAAATGGGCTCGTAGGCGATGACGATTTTGGAGATGTCGTCGATCCCCTTGAATCCTTCGAGGATCTGGCGGTCGAGCACTTCCTCCGTCTTGCCCGTCTCGCGCTCCTCCAAGCTCTCCCCGATGCACACGATGGGGGTAAGCCCTGCGGCAAGCGCGGCGAGGGTGCGGCGGTTGACGGTCTCATCCGTCTCCCCGAAATATTGCCGTCTCTCACTGTGCCCGATGATGACGTATTCCACGCCGTATTCTTTGAGCATATTCGCCGAGATCTCGCCCGTGTAGGCGCCCTTTTCGGCGAAGTGGACGTTCTGCGCGCCCAACTTGATGTTGGACCCCGCGATCGCCTTCGATACGGCGGGGATGTCGATGGCGGGGACGCATACCACGACCTCGCAGTTTGCGTCAGCGACAAGAGGCTTGAGCGCTTCCACGAGGGCGACGCCCTCAGAAGCGGTGTTGTTCATTTTCCAGTTTCCCGCGATGATGGGTCTTCTTTCCATAAGGATCCTCCTGAAATTTCGGTTTGTTTGGGGGACGAACCCCGTAGAGCGTAAGGAAGGGGCGGACATTTGCCCGCCCCGCAGGGTTACGCGTTCTTTGCGCACTTCACCATCTTCGTGGTGACGGCGAGCGCCCAGATGAAGAACACGAGCGAGAAGAAGGCGATGACCGCGGCAGAGATCGTGAGCCAAAGCATATCTTCGAGGAGAAGATATACGAGCACACCGAGCGCGGCCGCGCACAGCGTCGCCAAGATAAAGAGCAGCGAGAGCAGGATACGGAATTTCCCGTAGGAGCGTGCAAGATTCATAGTTTATTCTCCTTGTAATTTTTTCAGAGGTGAAAGGCGGGTACCATGTCTGCGATCGGGCTTACGCTTTTTCGTTCAGGCAGGCGATCCCGGGGAGCGTCTTGCCCTCGAAGAGTTCGAGAGAAGCGCCGCCGCCCGTCGAGATATGGGTGATCTTATCCGCATAGCCGAGCTGGGTGCAGGCGGCCGCGGAATCGCCGCCGCCGACGATGGTCGTAGCTCCCTCCGCTTCGGAGAGCGCCGCGGCGACCGCGTTGGTCCCTGCGGCAAGGATGGGATTTTCGAAGACGCCCATCGGCCCGTTCCAGATGACCGTCTTCGCCGTCTTGATCTTTTCCGCGAAGAGGGCGCGGGTCTTTTCGCCGATGTCGAGCCCCATCATGTCCGCGGGGATCTCGTGGGAGGAGACCGTCGTAATCTCGATGGGCGCGTCGATGGGATCGGGGAACGCCTTGGCGATGACGGTATCGACGGGCAGGAGCAGTTCCTTGCCGAGCTCCTTCGCCTTCTCCATCATTTCCTTGCAGTATTCGAGCTTCTCGTCGTCTACGAGGGAAGTCCCCGCTTCATAGCCCTGCGCTTTGAGGAAGGTGTACGCCATACCCCCGCCGATGATGAGGGTATCGCACTTTTCGAGGAGGTTGGAGATGACGCCGAGCTTATCCGCGACCTTGGCGCCGCCAAGGATGGCGACGAAGGGACGCACGGGATGGTCGAGGGAGTCCGCCATCACGGAGAGCTCCTTTTCGATGAGGAAGCCGCAGACGGCAGTCTTGACGAGACCGTACTCGACGATCGCCGCCGTGGAAGCGTGGGAGCGGTGGGCGGTGCCGAACGCGTCGTTCACATAGATATCGCAGTAGGAAGCGAGCTTCTTGCAGAATTCGAGCTCCTTCTTCTCTTCTTCCCAGTGGAAGCGGAGATTTTCGAGGAGAACGCATTCCCCGTTTTGGAGCGCGGCGACCTTGGCTTGCGCGTCGGGACCGACGACGTCGTGCGCGAAGACGACTTTGCCGCCGAGAAGTTCGTTGAGGCGGGCGGCGACGGGGGCAAGGGTGAGCTTTTTGGGCTCGTCTTTGAGCGCCTTCATGATGATGGCTTCCGCCGTGGTCTCCCCGGCTTCGACCTTTTTCTTGTCTTTCTTATTGAGCTTCACTTCGTCGGAGAAGATGGAGTGAGGCTTGCCCATGTGCGAGCAGAGGACGATCTTCGCGCCGTGCTCCATGAGATAGCGGATGGTGGGCAGAGCGCCGAGGATACGGTTCTCGTCGGTGATCGCGCCGTCCTTCATCGGGACGTTGAAGTCACAGCGCACCAGAACGCGCTTTCCCTCCCAATCTTGGACGTCTTTGACAGTCATCTTGTTCATAACAATAAAATCTCCTTCCCTTTTGATCTTTTATCCCCAATATCATACTGCGTTCTGCGGGATTTGTCAATCACTAACGGGAAAAAATCCCGTTCCGCGGGAAAAATTTGTACAAAGTTTGTACAAAGACGTCGCGCGCGGGTACGCGTACGCGCACATTTTTTCTCCGTACGGAAGGTTTTCCTACGGAAACGCGCAAAAAAATCCCGTATAAGCGCATAAATTCGTTTGACAAACGGTTTTGCGTTTGGTAAAATAGGCTTTGTCTGTAAAGGGCGGCTTTTTTCCGTATGCCCTTTTCCGCATTCCGCTTCCCCCGAAGCGGCGCGGCAGACGGTCCCAATGCGTTTCTTCCGGTCTTTGATCGAAGAATATTCCGAAAATAAGAAAAGGAGGTAACAAGATGCCCACCATCAACCAGCTCATCAAGAAGGGCAGAGAACGGGAAGCCTTCAAATCCAAGTGCCCCATTCTCGACAGGTGCCCCCAGAAGCGCGGCGTTTGCTTGCAGGTCACGACGACCTCTCCCAAGAAGCCCAATTCCGCGCTCCGCAAGATCGCGAGAGTGAGATTGACCAATAAGCAGGAAGGTACCGTGTACATTCCCGGCGAAGGTCACAATCTTCAGGAGCACAGCTCCGTGCTCATCCGCGGCGGAAGAGTGAAGGATCTGCCCGGCGTCCGCTATCACATCATCCGCGGCGCCCTCGATACGGCAGGCGTTGCAAAGCGGAAGCAGGCCCGCAGCAAGTACGGCGCAAAACGTCCCAAATAAAATTTGCCCGTTCGGCGAATTTTGGTCAACACCCCTACTGAATTTCGGAATATTCAACAGCCCGATGAAGGTAGGCAGTATTCCCCGCAAGGGGGAGAAGGTTCGCTACCGCACGCCGCGGCAAGCGATAGCTTAAAAGAAGGGCGGCTATAAAATAGCCCTTGCGGGTCACCGCACCAAGATCAAAAAAGGAGGATAACATCATGCCGAGAAGAGGCAGTATTCCCAAGAGGGAAGTACTCCCCGATCCCCTGTACGGGAGCACGGTCGTCACCAAGCTGATCAACCAGATCATGCTCGACGGCGAAAAGAGCGTTGCGCAGAAGATCGTCTACGACGCGTTCAAGCTGATGGGGGAGAAGATGAATATGGACCCCATGGAGATTTTCAAGCAGGCGCTTGCGAATATCACCCCCATGGTGGAAGTAAAAGCGAGGCGCGTCGGCGGTGCGAACTATCAGGTTCCCATCGAGATCCGCCCTGAGCGCCGTCAGACGCTCGCGATCCGCTGGCTGGTCCTCAACACGAGGAAGCGCAGCGAAAGAGAGACCTATAAGAAGCTCGCGGCAGAACTTATGGACGCCTACAACAACACCGGCGGCTCCGTAAAGAAGAAGGAAGATACCCACAGAATGGCGGAAGCGAACAAGGCGTTCGCACATTTCCGCTTCTAAGGTCAGAGGAAAGGAATGGCAAGACAATACGACTTAATTCACACCAGAAATTTCGGGATCATGGCGCATATCGACGCCGGAAAGACGACGACGACCGAGCGTATCCTCTATTATACGGGGAAGACGCACAAGATCGGCGAAGTCCACGAAGGCGCGGCGACCATGGACTGGATGGTACAGGAGCAGGAGCGCGGCATCACCATCACCTCCGCGGCGACCACCTGCTTCTGGAAAGGACATCGTTTCAACATCATCGATACCCCCGGCCACGTGGACTTCACCGTGGAGGTGGAGCGCTCCCTCCGCGTTTTGGACGGCGCCGTCGCGACGTTCTGCGCCAAGGGCGGCGTGGAACCGCAGTCCGAGACGGTATGGCGGCAGGCGGATACCTATAAGGTCCCCCGTATCGCCTACGTCAACAAGATGGACATCAACGGCGCGGACTTCTACCGCGTGGAGAAGATGATCCGCGAGCGCCTCGGCGCCAATCCCGTTCCCGTGGAACTTCCCATCGGCAAAGAGATGAGCTTCCGCGGCATCGTGGACCTCATCAAGATGGAAGCGGAGATCTATTACGACGATCTCGGCAAGGATTTCCGCAAGGAGCCCATCCCCGCGGACATGGAGGAACTCGCGCAGGAATACCGCGCCAAGCTCGTGGAGGAGGCGGCTTCCGCCAGCGACGAGCTCATGGAGAAGTATTTCGAATCGGGCGACCTCTCCGAGGAGGACATCATCGCGGGTCTTAGGGCGCGCTGTCTGCGTATGGAGGCCGTTCCCATGCTGTGCGGCTCTTCCTATAAGAATAAGGGCGTACAGTTCCTCTTGGACGCGGTCATCAATTTCCTTCCCAGCCCCGTAGACGTCGATCACGTCAAGGGGACAAACCCCGAAACGGGCGAAGAAGAGGAGAGAAAGACTTCGGACGAAGAACCCTTCGCAGGGCTCGCATTCAAGATCGCGACCGACCCTTACGTCGGCTCCCTCGCCTACTTCCGTTGCTATTCGGGCGTCCTCGAAGCGGGCTCCTATGTCTACAACTCCACAAAGGACAAGAAGGAGCGCGTGGGCAGGCTCGTCCAGATGCACGC
>CANQXA010000019.1 GCA_947627765.1 uncultured Clostridia bacterium | reverse complement strand
ACGGTCGGGCTCCGTCTCCACAGAATGACGAGCGCATGGTCGCGCGAGTGCCGCCTCAAATGCGACGGCTTTTCCGAGCTCGGGCTGGATATGAGCTGGGCGCGCTACGGCGTCAAGACGGAGAAGTGGGGGCAGATCGGCAGTATGCCCAACCGCGGCTATTTCCCCTTCGCCGCCGTGGAGGACCCTGCAAGCGGGATCTTTTGGGGGGTGATGGCGGAGGCTCCCTTCTCGTGGCAGATGGAAGTCTATGAGGAGAAGGAGACCTGCTCCCTCTCCGCGGGGCTCGCCGATTACGAGACGGGGCATTGGCGCAAGACGGTCCCGCCCGGGGGGACTTTTTCCACGCACGCCGCCCGATTCACCGTCAAGCGCGGGAGATTGGAGGACGTCTGCAACGCCTTCGTCAAGGAGCAGGACGCCCGCCTCGCCGTCCCCGCCTCCGAAGAGGAGATGCCCGTCATCTACAACGAATATTGCATGAGTTGGGGCACGCCCACCGCGGCGAAGGTCGAGCGTCAGCTCGCGAGCGCCCAACAGCTCGGCGTGAAGTATTTCGTCATCGACGCGGGTTGGTATAAGCCCCTCGATAAGGGTTGGTGCAACGCGACGGGGGATTGGAACGTCAATCCCGAGTACTTTCCCGACCTCAAAGACACGGTGGAAAAGATCAACGCGCGGGGCATGAAGGCGGGCATTTGGTTTGAATTCGAAGTCGCCGGGCGGGACAGCGAGCTCTTCTCCCATATCGACTTCCTCCTCCGCCGCGACGGATTTCCCATCACGTCTAAAAACCGCAGGTTCCTCGATTTGACCAAGCCCGAAGTGAACGAATATCTCCACGGCAAACTGCTCGGATTTTTGCGCGCCAACGGCTTCGAATACATCAAGATCGACTACAACGATACGTTCGGCGTCGGCTGTGACAGCGAAGACGGCGCCGCCCTCGGCGAAGGGGGGAGAAGGGTCGCCGAAGAGAGCCTCCGCTGGCTCGAACTCTTGCGCACCTCCGTCCCGGGGCTGGTCATCGAGAACTGTTCCTCGGGCGGAAGCAGGATCGAACCCAAGCGGATGGGGCTCGTCTCCATGTGCTCGTTTTCGGACGCCCACGAATGCGCCGAGATTCCTCTCGTCGCCGCCAACGTTTCCCGCGTCATTCCCGCGCGGCAGTCCCAGATTTGGGCGGTGCTCCGCAAGGGCGAGAGCGACAGCCGCACGATCTACTCCCTCGTCGCCGCGATGATGGGGCGGATTTGCCTCTCGGGAGACCTTCGGATGTCCCCCGCGAAACGGGATCTCGTCAAAGCGGGGCTCGCCTTCTACGATTCGGTGAAGGACATCGTGCGGAGCGGCGACATCCGCTCCGTGGACTGCACCGTGCGCTCCTACCGCAGACCCGTGGGGCGGCAGGTGTACGTCAAGGACTACAAGAACCGCAGGCTGATCCTCGTGCACTTCCTCGAAGGGGCGCCCGCGCGCCTCTCCCTCAATCTCGAAGGGTATCGGCTCGTCTCGGCGTATACCGACCTCAAATTCCGCGAGAGCGACGTCAATTTGAACGTCGCGGGGGAGGACTATCACGCCGCCGCATTCCTTTTGGAGCGGTAACGTCGGAACGGGAAAGAGGGGAGACATTTTTCCCGCGGCTTTCCAAGCGATAAAAAAGGGGCGTCCGCATGGTGCAGACGCCCTTTTCCCGTTCAAATTTTACAGCGATCAGCCCGTGATATAGTCGGTGGGGACGGTCACTTGCGTCGTGCCGAACGCCGAGTACTCGAATTTGATCGTATTGCCGCTCTGCTCCGTGGTGCATTGGAAGGAGACGAGCTTGCCGTCGCTCCCGAAGACCACTTCGATGTCGGTGAAGTTGTATTCTACATCCATCAGCGTCTTCGTGCTCGAAGCGCAGGTATATTTGCCGTCCTCATAGGTGAATGCGCTGAAATCCTCCGCGAACAGTGCGGGAATCTCTTGATAGGTGAAGAACATTGTAGCGGTATCATCGCCCGCGGGCGTTCTATACCACTTGCCTGCCACTTCCATATACATATAGTACTGACCGTTGTCTTTCGCAAAGATCATTTGCGTCTCGCCTTGGTACGTAGTTTGATTATATTCGACCGTCTCGCCGTTAAATTTCGCAAGAATTTCGGAAACGGGAGCAGAGTCGCCCGTGATATGCACCGCCGCGGTGAAGTTCGTCAGCGCGAATTGGTCGGACCACTGATTTTGGGTCGTCTCGGAGCCCTGCACATCCGATCCGCCCGATCCGCCCGTCGTATTATCGATGTAGTCTTCGGGGAAATCGATCGTCGTGGAGCCGACATGGTCTACGGTAATGCGCTCGTCGCCGTTTCCTGTGTAGCCGCCGACGAGGGTGCAGATGACGCGGACGATATTCCCGCCGCTCACCGTGATCGTCACGTCTTTGAGGTCGCCGTACGTGAACGTGACCTCTTCGGCAGTGTAGACGCCCGCCTCAAACGCGAAGGCGGCGAAGTTGGCTTCGATGGCGCCCGCCGCGATCTCGACCATGGAGCTCGGGATGCCGATGGCGTCCTCATAGTTCTCCTGCGTCGTGTAATCTTTGTTCCACGCCGCGGTCGGCTTTGCCTGGGAATACAGGATATAATCGGAACCGTCTTTGTCCCAGATCTGCTGGATGCCGCCCCATTCCTCATAATAGGTCTCGCCGTCGAGCTTCATGGAGGCGACGGGCTGACCCGTTGCAATGCTGTCGCGCCTGAGGGAGTAGTTGGTCCGCGTCGTGAAGGTAGCGGCGAGATCTTGCCACTCGTCCTCGTCCATTTGGGTGTTGTCTGAGGGCTTGGGTACGTCTTCCGTCTCGATGCCGTCCTTATCGATGGTGACGATACGGTCGGGCGTGTCCTTGCTCTCCGTGCGCAGTTCGTACTCGACCTTGACGATCTTGCCGTTTTGCAAGGTCACGACGACGTTCTTGCAGACAAATCCGCCCGACGCTTCGATCTCGCCGGCGGTGTACTTCCCGTCCGCAAGGGTGAAGTCGCCGAAATGATCCGCGAAGAGCTCCAGCTCTGCCGTGACGCCGCTCTCGGTGATGAACGCCTCCACCGTCGTGTTCCATTTGGCAGCGTTCATTCCCCCGTTTGAGTTGCCCTTGCCGCAAGCGGCGAGCCCGGTGGAAAGGAACATTGCGCAGGCGAGCGAAATGCCCGCGATCAGCTTTTTGTTCATATTGCTTCTCCTTTTTTTATTTCGGGACGCTGTGGAAACCGTGCGCGGCGCGTTCGCCCCATCTTCGGCTTTTTTTGTCCCTTTTTCTTCTATTATACCGACAATGTCGCGAAAATGCAATAAAAATGGGGGGGGGAGGTATCTTTTTTGGATTTTTTTGCTGTGGATATGCACTCGGCGTGAGAATCGGATCAGCCGCGGGCGGGCTTTCTTTCCCATCGGCAGAAAGAAAGCCCGCCCGCACTCTGCTGTGGAAGTTTCCGAAAAATTCCGCGGCGGGGATTGACATTTCCGCCGTCTTTTTTTATAATAGATGAAAGAGAGGGGGAGGGGGACCGGTCGGCGGCTCCCGCGCTCCCCGTCCCCGCGCACAGGGCGGGGAAAGAGGGAAATTTCCGCTCCGAAAGGGGCGCAACGGGGGGATCATGATGACGGCGGAAGAACTATTGCGTTTGCACGGGCAGGAGCGCCTTCTTCCCTTGGCGGATAAGTTGCCGCCCGAAGGAAAAGAGCGCCTTCAACGGCAGCTCGAATCGCTCGATTGGGAGCTCTTGGAGCTCATAAAACGCCCCGAGGACCTCTCGGGCGGCGAGCTTTCCCCCATCGAAGGGATGGGGCGGGAAGAGATCGAAGCGCGCCGCGCGGAATTCGAAGAGATCGGCGGAAGGGCGGTCGGCGGCGGCAAAGTCGCGGCGGTGCTCCTTGCAGGCGGGCAGGGCACGCGGCTGGGTTGCGACGGTCCCAAGGGCGTCTACGACATCGGCGTCACCCGTCCGCTCCCCATCTTCGAACAGCTCTTCTGCAACCTGCGGGAGACGACGTCCCGCTACGGCGCCCTTCCCTTCCTCGTGATGACGAGCGAGAAGAACGACCGTGAGACCCGCGCCTTCTTCGAAGAGAGGAACTATTTCGGCTATCCGCAGGCGATGATCCGCTTCTTCCGTCAGGAGATGGCGCCCGCGGTGGACTTTTGCGGCGATCTCCTCATGGAGGAGGACGGGCTCGCCCTCTCTCCCAACGGCAACGGCGGCTGGTACTCCTCCCTCATGCGCGCGGGCGTCATGAAGGACTTCCCCGCGGTCGAGTGGTACAACGTCTTTGCGGTAGACAACGTGCTCCAACGCATCGCCGATCCCGTATTCGTGGGCGCGACGATCGCGAGCGGCAAGCTGTGCGGCGCGAAGACGGTGGAAAAGACGGAGCCCGACGAGCGGGTCGGCGTGCTCTGTCTGTCGGGCGGAAAGCCCGCCGTCGTCGAGTACTACGAGCTCCCGCCCGAAGCGGCGGCATTGCGGGGCGGAGACGGGCGGCTCGTCTACCGCTACGGCGTGATCCTCAATTATCTCTTCCACGCGGGGCGGCTCGAAGAGATCGCGCGCGAGCGGATCCCCGTCCATATCGTCAAAAAGAAAATTCCCTATCTCACCGAAGGGGGGATGGTGCATCCCGCTGAGGAGAACGGCTACAAGTTCGAAACGCTCATCCTCGACATGGTAAAGCTCATGGGGAGTTGTCTTCCCTTCGAGACGGAGCGCGAGCGCGAATTTGCGCCCGTCAAAAATCTTACGGGGAAGGACAGCGTGGAGACCGCCCGCGCCCTTCTGGAAAAAAACGGAGTGAAACTATAATGGAACATCAGGCAACCGCGGACCATCTCGCATTTTTGCAGCAGCTCGCCCGTCTCAACGCGGCGATGGCGGAGCTCTTCAATAGCGGCAATTTCGCCCTCTTTACGGAGATGAACGGGGCGGTCAAGGAACTCTACGCCATCCAGCACGGCTCGGACGACGAAGTCTTCAAGGCGATCGACCCCGATTGCGAAGTCATCTATGAGAACTTCGATATGATCATCGCCGTTCTCCGCACCACGGAAGACGGCGTGATCGACTCAGGCGCAGGCAAGGCGATCGATAAATTCCTGCACAACATCGACGAATCGGTCATCAATATCGCGTCCATGCTCGGCGCGATCTGAGGAGGGACAACTATGAAAAAGACAAAGATCTTCGCAGACGCGAATCTCATCATCGGGACGGTCGATCCCCATCTCTACGGCTCCTTTTTGGAACATCTCGGCAGGGCGGTCTACGAGGGGATCTATGAGCCCGGGCATCCCACGGCGGACGAAGACGGTTTCCGCGGCGACGTGATGGGGCTCATCCGCGAGCTGAACGTCCCCATCGTGCGCTATCCGGGCGGCAACTTCCTCTCGGGCTACGATTGGTGGGACGGGATCGGCAAGAAGGAGGACCGCCCCGTCCGCCTCGATCTCGCATGGCACACGACGGAGCCCAACGAATTCGGCGTGGACGAGTTCATGAAGTGGTGCCAAAAGACGGGCATCGAGCCCATGCTCGGCGTCAATATGGGCACGGGGACGGTGCGCGAGGCGTCCCGTTTCGTGGAGTACTGCAACCACGCAGGCGGAACGGAAATTTCCGAGATGCGGAGAGCGAACGGCGCAAAAGAGCCATACCATGTCCGCTATTGGTGCATCGGAAACGAGATGGACGGTCCTTGGCAGATCGGGCATCTCACGGCGGACGAATACGGCAAAAAGGCGCTCGAAGCCGCAAAGGTGATGCGCTGGACCAACGGCGAGGGGGCGGACGTTCCCACCCCCAACGAGAAGCTGAAACTCATCGTTTCGGGCTCCTCCAACCACGAGATGAAGACCTTCCCCGAGTGGGACCGGATCGTCCTCGAACACACCTACCGCCATGTGGACTATTTGTCCATGCACCGCTACTATGAGTACAACGAGGAGCGCGAGCGTCCCCTCGAAGACTTCTTGGGCAGTGCGGACGACATGAACGAGTACATCGGCACCCTCAAAGCGACGATCGAATACGTCCGCGCCAAAGTCCGCTCCCAAAAGCAGGTCTATATCTCCTTCGACGAGTGGAACATCTGGACGCAGAGCGCGCCCCGTCTCGAGCCCCTCTGGAAGCGCGCTCCCCACATTTTGGAGGACGTCTACACCTTCCGCGACGCGCTCGTCTTCGCGGGCTTGATGAACACCTTGCTCAACAACTGCGACATCGTGAAGATCGGCTGTCTTGCCCAGCTCGTCAACGTCATCGCCCCCATCATGACCGAGAAAGGGGGCGGCGTCTTCCGCCAGACCACCTTCTATCCCTTCCGCTATCTCTCCAACAGCGCCCGCGGCGAAACGCTTCGCATCTTCTCCGATTCGGATACCTTCGAGAATATGTACGGCAAGGCGCACTATGTCAATACGGCGGTCAACCACGACAGGGCGCGCCGCACCGTTGTCGTCTCCTGCTGTAACTACGATCAGTCCGCGCGCGAAGCGGAGATCGAGCTCCGCTCCTTCGGCGGCCTCAAAGCGGCGGAGTACGTCGAGATGACTTCTTCCGACCTCGGCGCCGTCAACGGGTTCGGAGGGGAGAACGTCCGCCCGCACTCCAAGGAGCTCCCCGCCGTCAAAGACGGCAAGACCACCCTCCTTCTGCCTCCCATGAGCTGGAGCTATTTGAAGCTCACCTATTGAAATGGCAAAGCAAGCTAAGAAAAAGTCCAAAAGGAATTCGCTGACCCTCTTCGTCCTCTTCGTGCTCGTCGCGGCGATCGCGTTCGGGGTCTATTGGTATTTCTTCCTCTACAAGCGGCGGACGGACAACATCGGCACGCTCAAAACGGGCGAGATGGGCATCCATTTCCTCGAGCTCGGCAACAAGTATACGGGAGATTGCATCTTCATCCAGATCGGAGACGTCGAGATCCTTATAGACGGCGGTTCGCGGGAGGATTCCGCGGAGACCATCGAGCGGTATGTAGACGGCTACTGCAAGGACGGCGTCCTCGAATATGTGATCGTCACCCACGCCGATCAGGACCACATCGCCGCCTTTGCGGGGAATTCCTCCCATGCGAGCCTCTTCACGCGGTTCACCTGCGAAACGATCATCGATTTCCCCCGTACCGAAAAGTCCACGCAAATTCTGAAGCGGTACGAAGACGCGCGCGCGGCGGAAGTGGAGGCGGGCGCCGTCCACTACACCGCTCTCGAATGTTACAACGGAACGGGGGGCGCCAAGCGCACCTACGAGCTCGCCGAAGACGTGACCCTCAACTTCCTCTACAACTACTACTACGATCACGACGCCTCCGATGAGAACGACTATTCGGTCTGTTTCTACATCGCGCAGGGGGATTACAACTATCTCTTTACGGGCGATCTCGAGGAGAAGGGGGAGGCGTATTTGGTCGAGTACAACACTCTTCCGCAGTGCAAACTCTACAAGGCGGGGCATCACGGGAGCAAGACCTCTTCGACGGAGACCCTCCTTTCGGTCATCCGTCCCGAATACGTCTGCGTCTGCTGTTGCGCGGGCTCCACGGAGTACACCGATAACGGCGCCAACACCTTCCCCACGCAGGCGATGTGCGACCGCGTCGGAAAGTACACCGAAAATGTCTACGTCACCTCCCTCGCCGATCCAACCTCGGAGAAGGGGTACGTCTCCATGAACGGAAATATCGTGATAAAGTCCGACGGCATCGATTTTACCGTGACGTGCAGTGCCGACCAAACGCCGCTCTTTGAGACCGATTGGTTCGCCGAAAACAGAACGCGTTCCGCCGTATAGACGTAAAACGAGGCACCCATGTCCGAGATCACAGCGATAAAACCGCAATTACACGATGCCACCCGCTGCAACATCGAGGTAGACGGGCGGTTCCTTTGCGGCATGAAACTCGAAACGGTCGTCCAAAACCGTCTGAAAGTGGGCGCGGAAGTTTCGATGGAAGAACTCGCCCGCATCCAATACGAGAGCGAGAAGCAGACCGCGCTCGATAAAGCGCTCTCGCACATCTCCGCCTCTATGAAGACGGAGCGGGAGATCCGCGCCTTTCTCGCCCGCAAGGGCTTTTTGGGCGACGTCGCCGACTACGTCGTGGAGAAGATGAAGGAGTACGGGTTCCTCGACGACGGCGAGTACGCGCGCCGCTATGCGGAGAGCGCGGGAAGCCGCAAGGGAAAGCGTCTGATCGCGGCGGAACTGCGCGCCAAGGGTGCTTCCAAGGAAGCCGTCGAGAACGCGCTCGAGGGGATCGACGAAGAGGCGGCGGCGGAAGCCGCCCTTGAAAAGTACCTCCGCGGCAAGAACGCGGACGATCCTTCCACCTACCGCAAGGCGTACTCCTACCTGATCTCGCGGGGCTTCGGCTACGAGACCGTCCGCTCCGCCCTCTCCCGCCTGCCCTCTTCCGAAGACTGAGCGGCTTGCCGTCACACCTCTTCCGCCCTCTCCGCATACGATGGAGGGATCAAGCGGAGGAGGTTTTTTTGTGGGAAAATATTTCGGTACGGACGGCTTCCGCGGCAAAGCGAACGAATCGCTGACCGCGATCCATGCCTTCCGCGTGGGGCGGTTTTTGGGCCGCTACTTTTCCCGCGGCAAGGCGGAGCGGGCGCGGGTTTTGGTCGGCAAGGATACCCGCCGCTCCTCCTATATGCTCGAATATTCGCTCGCGGCGGGGGCGACCGCGTCGGGCGCCGACGTCTGTCTGCTCCATGTCACGACGACGCCCTCCGTCTCCTATCTCACCCGCACGGAGGGCTTCGACTGCGGTGTGATGATCTCGGCGAGCCACAATCCCTATGAGGACAACGGGATCAAGCTGTTCAACCGCGACGGCGAAAAGCTCGAGGAAGAGGAACGCCTCATCGAGGACTATTTGGACGGGGGCAGTCTGCCGCTTGCGACGGGGGAAGACATCGGGCGCACGGTGGACTACGTCGCGGGTCGGAACCGCTATCTCGCCTATCTGCTCTCCCTGCCGCGGGTCTCCTTCCGCGGAATGCGCGTGGGGTTAGACTGCGCCAACGGCAGTGCGTTCATGCTCGCCAAGGCGGTTTTCGACGCCCTCGGCGCCAACACCTATGCGATCGGCGTACAGCCGAGCGGCACCAACATCAACCTCGGTTGCGGGTCTACGCACCCCGAGGCGCTCCAAGGCTTGGTCCGCGAACGCTCCCTCGACGTCGGGTTTGCCTTCGACGGCGACGCCGACCGCTGTATTGCCGTCGATGAACGGGGGCGCGTCCTCGACGGCGACGCCATCCTCTATCTTGCGGCAAAGGATCTCAAAGAACGGGGGGAACTCGACGGCGGCGGAATCGTCGCAACGCCGATGAGCAATCTCGGCTTGGAGCGGAGCCTGAGGGAGGCGGGCATACGCGTCGTATACAGCGAGGTCGGCGACCGCTTCGTCTATGAAGAGATGCTCAGGCAAGGGTACCTCTTGGGCGGGGAATCCTCCGGGCACATCATTTTCCGCAAATATGCGCGCACGGGCGACGGCATCCTCACCGCGCTCCGCGTGATGGAGATCGCGCTCGGGCGGAAGACCCCCGTCTCCCTTCTCGCCGAGGGTTACCGTCCTCTGCCGCGGGAATCCCGCTCGGTCCCCGTGGAGAAACGGGCGGCGGCGCTCGCCGACGAAGGCGTCCTGCTCGCCAAAGCGCGGGCGGAACAGCTTCTCGCGGGCGGAAGAGTGCTTCTTCGCGCCTCGGGTACGGAACCCGTCGTCCGCGTTCTTACGGAAGGAGAGCGGAAAGCCGATTGCGTGGAGGCGGCGGACCTCTTGGAGCTCGCCCTGCGTTCGGCGGGGGAGCGCGGCTGATGTGCGGCGTCGTCGGCTACCTCGGAAGAAGACGGGCGGCGCGCGTGCTGGTCGCGGGTCTCAAAAAGCTCGAATACCGCGGCTACGATTCGGCGGGGATCGCCGTCCTCGAAGGGGAGACCCTCCACGTCTTAAAGCGGGCGGGACGGGTCGCGGGACTTTGGAAGGACGCGACGTTCGCGGGAGACTGCGGGATCGGACACACGCGGTGGGCGACCCACGGCGCGCCCACCGAAGCCAACGCCCATCCCCATGTGTACGGCAGTTTCGCCGTCGTGCACAACGGGATCATCGAGAACTTTTCCGAGCTCCGCGCCGCCTGCATAGCGCGGGGGGAGACCTTCTCCTCGGAGACGGACAGCGAGGTCATCGCGCACCTTCTCGAACGCTTCTATGCGGGCGACTTCATCGCCGCCTTGCGCAAGACGTGCGCCTGCCTCAAAGGTTCCTACGCCATCGCCGCCCTCAGGAAGGGGAAGCGGGAGATCGCGCTCGCCCGCCTCGGAAGTCCTCTCGTCGTCGGGGTACGGAAGGGGGAACTTCTCTGCGCCAGCGACGTACCCGCGATCGCTGCGAAAGACATTGCGCTCTATCCGCTCGAAGACGGGGAATTCGCCCTGCTCGGCGAAGAAGGCGCCTCGTTCTACGACGGGCAGGGGCGGATCGAAAAACAGGCGGTCCCCTGCGGGGGCGCGGAGGACGTTCCCGACCGCAAAGGATATCCTCACTTCATGAAGAAGGAGATCGCCGAGATCCCCGCCGCGATCGCCGCTTCCCGCCCCGCGATCGGGCTCGACGGGCAATATTCGGAGCTTTGCGAAGTACTATGTCACGCAAAGTACCTCCGTATCGTCGCCTGCGGCACCGCATATCACGCGGGTCTCGGCGCAAAATACGCCTTTGAGCGGCTCGCCCGCCTTCCCGTGGAGGTGACGGTCGCAAGCGAGTTCCGCTCCTCGGATCCCATTTTACCGACGGGGACGGCCGTCATCGCGGTCTCGCAGAGCGGGGAGACGGCGGATACCCTCGCCGCCGCGCGTCTTGCCGCCGCGCGGAATGTCCCCGTGATCGCGCTCACCAACGTGCGGTACAGTTCGCTCGCGTCCCTCAGCCCGCTCGTCCTCTTTACGGGTGCGGGACGGGAGATCGCCGTCGCCGCGACCAAGAGCTACTGCGCCCAGCTTACCGCCCTCTATTCCCTTGCCGCGGCAGTTGCGGAGGCGAAGGGGATGCGGGGGTACGGCGACCTGCTCGCCCGCCTTCCCCAACTTGCGGCGGAGGCGATCGCCGCGGGGGAGGAGGTACAAAAGTTCACGCCCTATTTCACGGGCGCGTCCTCCGCCTATTTCGTGGGAAGGGGACCCGACTGCGTGACGGCGTACGAGGGCAGTTTGAAGCTGAAAGAGATCTCCTATCTTCCGAGCGAGGGATACGCCGCCGGGGAGCTCAAACACGGCACGCTCGCCCTCATCGGGCAGGGGACGCCCGTCGTCGCCGTCATCACTTCGGAGGCGCTCGCCGAGAAGACGATGAACGCCGTATACGAGGCGCATTCCCGCGGGGCGCGCGTCTTCCTCGTGACCTCCCTCCCCGCTCTCGCCCGAAAGGAATGGATCACGGGGAGCGTGCTCCTTCCTCCCTGCGGCGACGTCTTTTCTCCCGCGGTCTCGGTGATCCCCTTACAGCTCCTCGCCTACTACGTCGCCCTCGCGCGGGGAAACGACCCCGATAAGCCGCGGAATCTCGCCAAGAGCGTGACGGTGGAGTAGGGCAGACATTCCGCCTCTCCGGGAAGAAATGAGGGGAAGAGCCGATCCATAGAAACTCCGCCCCGCGGCGATGCCGCGGGGCGGAGTAAGTTTTTTAGACGGGAACCTTATCCCACTCTTCTGACGAAGGGCTTCCAATCGAGGATGTCTTCGATCTCTGCAAGCGCTTCGGCGGGAAGTTCGATGCCGCTCGCCGCCGCGTTCGCTTCGAGCTGGGCGGGCTTGCTCGCCCCCGTGATCACCGAGCTCACCTGCTTCTGCCTGAGGATCCACGCGAGCGCGAGCACGGAGAGGGGAAGCCCGAGATCTTGTGCGACCCCGAGGAGCCGCTCCACCTTGTCGAGGTTCTCTCCGGTGAGAAGACGGTTGATCTGTTTATCGGCTTGCCAAGTCGCCCGCGAGCCTTCGGGAAGGGGCTGACCCTTGCGGTATTTGCCCGTGAGAAGCCCCTGCGCGAGCGGGGAGAAGGGCGTGATGCCGAGGCCGTATTTTTCGCAGATCCCGATGATCTCGTTTTCGATGTAACGGTCGGTCATATTATATTGCGGCTGGACGACGGCGGGCCCTCTCAGCCCGTTTTCCTTGGCGAGGTGGATCGCCTCGGTGAGCTGGACGGGCGACCATTCCGAAACGCCCCAATAGAGGATCTTGCCCGCCTTGACGAGGTCGCTCATCGTCTCCACGGTCTCCTCGATGGGCGTGGTGGGATCGAAGCGGTGGCAGAAATAGAGGTCGAGATAGTCGAGCCCGAAGTTTTTGAGGCTCTTTTCGAGCTGTTCGGTGATGTGCTTGCGCGAGAGCCCCCAATCGTTGGCGCCCCGTCCCATGGGGAAGAACACCTTGGAGGAGAGCACATACTCGTTTCTCCCGTGTTCTTTGAGGGCGCGTCCCAAAAAGCGCTCCGCGGCGCCGCCCGAATAGGCGTCGGCGCAGTCGAAGAAGTTCACGCCGAGGTCGAACGCGCTGTTGACCGTCCCGAGCGCGATCCGTTCCGCTTCGGTGCCGCTAAGGTCGGTGACCCAGCTCCCGAGCGCGATCTCCGAGACTTTCAGCCCGTGAGAGCCGAGATTGCGATAGTTCATATGATTTCCTCCCTATGAGTTCTTTGCGTGAGGCGTCTCCTCTTTCGGGAACCTCTCTTCGCGGCGGTACGACCATTTCAGCAGAATGGGCGTGAGCACCGAGGAGAGCAGGATGATGAGGAAGACGAAGGGGAAGATCGCGTCGGAGACGAGCCCCGCCGTCACTCCCTTTTCCGTACAGATGAGCACCACTTCCGCGCGCACCATCATGCCCAGCCCGACGCGGACGCTGTCCCGTGCGGAGAAGCGGCAGAGTTTTGCGCCCACGCCGCACCCCACGAGCTTTCCGAGCAGGGCGGCGGCGACGTAGACGAACCCGAAGGCGAGGAAGGAGACGGAGATCCCGTCGAAGGAGAGCTTCATGCCGATGGAGGCGAAGAAGATGGGCGAGAAGAAGAGATAGCCCATCGTATCCACTTTGCTCTCGACGTAAGGCGTCTCGGAGAGGGTGCCGCCGAGCAGGATCCCCGCGATGTACGCGCCCGTGATGTCGGCGACGCCGAAGAATTTTTCGGCGCAGTAGGCGTAGAGGAAGCAGGCGGCGAGCGAGATGATGGGGATGCGGCGGTTGTGGGGAGCGCGGCGCTCCATAAGGTCGAAGAGCTTTCTCAGCCCCACGCCGAGGACGATGGCGCCCGTGAAGAATACGACGATCTTGACGACGACCATCGCCGCATTGGGATCGTTCCAGCTCCATCCCCCCGAACCGCCCGCGGAAAATCCCGTGAGGACGGAGAGGATGATGATCCCCGCGACGTCATCGATCACGGCGGCGGAGACGATGGCGGTGCCCACTTTGGTATCGAGCTTTCCGAGTTCTTTGAGGACGGCTACGGTCACCGAGACGGAGGTCGCGGTCAGGATCGCGCCGTAGAAGAGGGCGGAGAGGGCGCCCGCCTTGGGGAAGAAGAGGAAGGCGACGAGCGCGCCAAGCCCCATGGGGACCGCCACCCCCAAAAAGGTGATGACGACGGAGGCGACGCCCGTCGATTTAAGTTTTTTGAGGTCGGTGCCCAGCCCCGCCGAGAACATGATGAGGACGACGCCGATCTTGCTCATCACGTCGATGGCAAACTGCGCCTCTTGCCCGAAGAATGCCCGTTTGAGGGGCTCCCACGGGATCATGCGCAGGAGTCCGACCAAGATCCCCGCGACGAGCATACCGATAACGGCGGGCATACCGCACTTGTGCGCGCCCAGCCCCATCAGTTTGGAGAGAAGCAGGATGACGGCGAGCGGCAGTAATAATTCGAAGGCTTCCATATTGCGTAGAAAAGAGAGCAGAACTTTGATCTTTCCCTATTATAATCTTTTTCTTTTGAAAAGCAACTGTTTTTCAAAGGTTTTTTTGAGAACGGGAAGTTGGGAAAGGGTCACGTTTTTTGAGAGTTTGAAGCCCGTATCGCTTGCAATCGGGGCGGTTTTCTGTTATAATCTAAGGGCAATGTCACAGCTCAGCGGGCCCGCGGACGAAGCGCGGGTCAAACAAATGAATCCCGTCGTGCTCGCCTTCGTGGGGGACGCCGCCTACACGCTCTATGTGCGCAGGGGGCTCGCCCTGTCTCACGGGCTCCACACGGGGGATCTCAACCGTCTCGCGTCGGGGCGGGTCTCGGCGCACGGCCAGAGCGAAGAACTTGGGCGGATCCTTCCCCTGCTCACCGAAGAGGAGGAGGAGATCTTCCGCCGCGGCAGGAACGCCAAGAAGCCGACTAAGAGCAAGAACGCTTCGGTGGCGGAGTACGTCCGTTCGACGGGCTTCGAAGCGCTCTTCGGCTATCTCTATCTCTTGGGCAGGGAAGAGCGGATCCTCGAACTATTCTTCCCGGGCGAATGACGGGACTTCCCTTCGGCGGGAAAAGACGGCGGGGCAGAGCTTCCCCGCGGGGACGATCATGAAGACTTATGGCAGAAACGCCGTTTTGGAACTGCTCAAAACGGACAAAACAGTGGAAAAGATCCTCTTGGAAAAGGGCGCGCAGGGCACGCTCGGCATGATTTTTGCCGAAGCGCGCAAGAAGAACATCCGCGTGCAGTTCGTAGACCGCGCCGTACTCGACCGCGAGAGCGAAAAGAACCGTCATCAGGGCGTCGTCGCCTTCACCACCGATTTCGTCTACGCCGATCTCTCGGACTTGGGCGGCGGCAAAGAGAGCCTCCTCGTCCTTTGCGACGGCATCGAAGACGTCCACAATTTGGGCTCCATCCTCCGCGTCTCGGAGTGCGCGGGGGCGGACGGCGTGATCATCCCCGCGGCGAAGGGCGCGAGCGTGACGGAGGCGGTCATCCGCATCTCGGCGGGGGCGGCAGAGCACATTCCCGTCGCCAAAGTTTCCTCCGTAAACCGCGCCGTCGAGAGCCTGAAAGCGCGCGGATATTGGGTCTACGCGCTCGAAGCGGGCGGGACGTCCATCTACGAAGCCGACCTTTCGGGCAAGATCGCCCTCGTCGTCGGCGGGGAAGACAGCGGCGTCCACCGTCTCACCCGTGAAAAGTGCGACGGCGTACTCTCCATTCCCCTGTTCGGGAAGGTCAATTCCCTCAACGCCTCCGTCGCGTTGGGGATCGGCGTCTATGAGGTGGTCCGTGCAAGACTTCGCAAATAAATCGGACGAGGAGCTCGTCGCACTCTCGCGCAAGGGGGATCCCTCCGCCGCGGAGGAGCTCTTCCGCCGCTATAAAAATACCGTAAAGAGCGTCGCCCGCAAGTGCTCTTTCGCCCCCCTCGCCGAGACGGACGATCTCGCGCAGGAGGGGATGATCGGGCTCTATTCGGCGATCGGCAGTTACGACGCGGGCGCGGGGAAGCCCTTCCGCAGTTTTGTCTATCCCTGCATTCTGCGCAGGGTATACAGCTACCTGCGCTTTGTCAACCGCCGCAAGCCCGAGGGCGAGCGCGCCGAGATCGACCCCGAATCCATTCCCGTCTCGGAGACCCCCGAAGACTTGCTTCTTCTCGGGGAATCGGAGGGGGAATTCCGTCTCCGTCTCCTTAAGGAGCTCTCCGATTTCGAGTTCCGCGTCGTGATGATGTATCTCGAGGGGATGAGCTACGCCGACATTTCGGAGGAGACGGGCAGAGCGGTCAAGAGCGTAGACAACGCCCTCGCCCGCGCCAAACGAAAGCTGCAAAAAGTGTTTGCTTAGGGAGGAAAAGATGTCCCACGTTTCGCTCTACCGGAAATTCCGTCCCGAGACCTTCGGGGAGATCGTGCGGCAGGAGCACATCGTACGCGTCCTGCGCAACCAGATCGCGCAAAACGCCGTCGGCCACGCCTATCTCTTTACGGGCCCCCGCGGCACGGGGAAGACCACCGTCGCACGGATCTTTGCGCGCGCCGTCAACTGCGAGCACCCTTCGGACGGCTCGCCCTGCGGGAAATGCCCCGTCTGCGCCGCCCTCAAAGAGGGCTCGCTCGACATCTCCGAGATCGACGCCGCCTCCAACAACGGCGTGGGGGAGATGCGCGATCTCCGCGAAAAGGTGCAATATCCCCCCGTCACGGGCAAGTATAAGGTGTACATCATCGATGAGGTCCATATGCTCACCGATTCGGCGTTCAACGCCCTCTTGAAGACCCTCGAGGAGCCGCCCGCCCACGCCATCTTTATCCTTGCGACCACCGAACCCCAAAAGATCCCCGCGACCATCCTCTCCCGCCGTATGAGGTTGGACTTCAAGCTCATTCCCGACGAGGACCTCGAAAAGCACTTAAAGCGGGTGCTCGAAGCGATCGGGAAGGACTATGAAGACGCCGCGGTCTCCGCGATCGCGCGCGCCGCCGCGGGTTCGGACCGCGATATGCTCTCCATTGCCGAGGCTTGCGCGGTCTATTCCGAAAAACTCACCTATGAAGCGGTCAACGCCGTTCTCGGCGCCGCGGATTTCCATGAGACGGCGGGGCTCGTCTCCGCTCTGCTCTCCGCCGATCTCGGCGGCGCCCTCACCTCCCTCGAGGGGATCCTCGGCGAGGGGAAGTCGGTCGGCGTCCTTTTGAAGGACATTTTGAATCTTTTGAGCGAGATCACCGTCGCCAAGACGTGCCGCACCGCCGAGCGCATCCTCTCTCTCCCGAAGGAGATCTTCGCCGAAGTGAAGAAGATCGCGGACGGCGCGGAGGAGAGCGCCATTCTCAGGGCGACGGAGATCCTGATCCAGACGGAGAGCGAACTGAGGCTGGTCTCCTCTCCCCGCATCGCCCTCGAGACGGCGGTCGCGCGGATCGCCCGTCCCGCGGCGGACCTCGATCCCGACGCCCTACTCGTGCGGATCGACCGTTTGGAAAAATCGCTCGCCGCGCTCTCTTCGGCGGGGCACGTCCCCGCTCCTGCGGCGGCGCCCGAAAAGTCCCCCAAAACGGAGCTTTCCCAAGCGGAGATCCCCCAAAATGAACCCGAAGATTTCGGCGGATTTTTGGAGGAGGAGCCCGTCTTCTCGGAGGCGTATTTCTCCGACGAGCCGCCGAAGCGCAAAAAAGAGCCTGCTCCCGCACCCCCGTCCGATGAGCCGCCGAAGCGCCAAGAACCCATCCCCGCGCCGCGGCCCGTAAAGGCGGAAGAGACGCCAAAGACCGAAAACGAGGCACCCATGTCCGCGGAATTCGCGTACGGAAAGTTCATCCGCGCCCTCCGCAAGACGTCGAAGAGCGGCGTTCTGTTCACCATGTGCGCCGACCTTCTCGCTTCCTACGAGGGCGATAAGATCGTCCTGACGACGGCTTCCGAGACCATCTACACCTTTTTACAGCGGGAGGAGCATCGTCGGACGATGGGGGAGACGTTTGCCATGATCGGCGTCTCCGCGTTTGAGGTGCGTCTGCAAAAGCAGGGCGCGGCGCATGGCGACGCGCTCTCCGAACTCAAAAAGAATTTCGGGGATTATCCCATCGAAGTGAAATAAAAAGGAAATCAAATAGGAACGGGCGCGGTTGCGCCGAAGGAGGACCGAATGGCATACGGCAGAGGCGGCGGCATGGGCGGCAATATGCAGAATCTCATGAAGCAGGCACAGAAGATGCAGGAGGAGATGCAGGCGACCGAAAAACTCCTCGACGAGTGGGAGATCGTCGGCACGAGCGGCGGCGAGGCGGTCGTCGTCTATATGAACGCGAAGAAGATCATCGACGGGATCGAGATCGACCGCTCGGTCATCGACCCCGAGGATGGCGAAATGCTCGAAGATCTCATTCTTGCCGCCGTATTGGACGGTTACAAGAAGGCGGACGCAGTCTACGCGGAAAAGATGGGAAAATTCGGCGGCATGGGCGGCATGGGAGGGCTCTTCTAAGTGGAGATCTTCATCGAACCCATCGGGAAACTCATCAACGAATTTTCCAAACTTCCCGGCGTCGGAAAGAAGACGGCACAGCGTTACGCCTACAAGGTCATAGCCATGTCCGAGGGCGAGGCGCGCGAATTCTCCGAAGCGATCCTCGAAGCCAAGCGGCGGGTCCGTTTTTGCAAGGTGTGCGGCAACTTTACCGAGGAGGAGATCTGCTCCGTTTGCCGCTCGAGGGACAGCTCGGTCATCTGCGTCGTGAAGGAGCCAAAAGACGTTGTCGCCCTCGAAAAACTGCATGAATTTAAGGGGGTGTACCACGTCCTGCACGGCGTCATCGACCCGATGAACGGCGTGGGACCCAACGACATCCGCATCCGCGAGCTCGTCACGCGGATCGACGGCAACGTGAAAGAGGTCATCATGGCGACCAATCCCGACGTGGAAGGGGAAGCGACCGCGCTCTACATTGCAAAACTTTTGAAACCGCTCGGGGTCAAAGTCACCCGCATCGCGCACGGCGTGCCCGTCGGCAGTGAGCTCGAGTACGCCGACGAAATGACGCTCGCCCGCGCCATGAAGGATCGGAAGGAACTCTGATCAAAGGAGAAACTATGAAAATTTCCGTCTTGGGATGCGGCAGATGGGGCTCGTTCATCGCATGGTATCTCTCCCGCAAGGGGAACGACGTCGTCAGCTGGGGTCCCGAGGGCTCCGAATCCTATGAAGTATTGAAGCGGACGGGGCGCAACGAGTACGTCGAGCTCGACGGCAAGATCGTTTTGTCGTGCGACCTCGAATACGCCGTCACCTCCGCCGAAATCATCGTGATCTCCATCTCTTCGCAGGGTCTCCGCGGCTTCATGGAGCGCATTACGCGGTACCATGTCCGCGATAAGGTGTTCGTTTTGTGCATGAAGGGGATCGAGGAGGGGACGGGCAAGCGCCTCTCGGAGATCCTCGTCGAGAGCGGGATCTCTCCCGAAAAGATCGCCGTCTGGGTCGGCCCGGGGCACATCCAGAGCTTCGTTCGCGGCATTCCCAACTGCATGGTCATCGATTCGGAGAGCGAGCGCCTCAAGCGCCTGCTCGCCGACGAATTCCGCTCCGACCTCATCCGCTTCTACTACGGCGAGGACCTGATCGGTACGGAGATCGGCGCGGCGGCGAAGAACGTGATGGGGATCGCGGCGGGCGTGCTCGACGTGATCTGCGTCCCGCTGAAGGGACCGCTGATGTCCCGCGGGGCGCGCGAAGTCGCCCGTCTCATCAAGGCGATGGGGGGGAACGAGCTCTCCGCCTACGGTCTCGCCCATCTCGGCGACTACGAGACCACCCTCTTTTCGCCCTATTCCCACAACCGCACCTACGGCGAAATGCTCGCGAAGGGTCAGCGCTTCCAAAAGCTCGCGGAGGGCGTCTCCACTTCGGCGGCGATGAAGGTGCTGGAAAAGCGGTACGGCGTGGAGCTCCCGATCACCGACGCGGTCTACAAGGTCTGCTTCGGGGAGGGGGACGACGTCCGCCGTTGCAGGGACGCGATCTCCTCCCTCTTTACCCGTCCCCTGCGCAATGAAATGTACGAATAAGCCGCTCTGATTCAAAAAAATAAGCGCCGCGGAATTTTCCGCGGCGCTAAAATTTTGTAGTTTTCCTCTTTCGGAAAGGGGAAGGTCACATCGCGGGACCCGTCGCAGAGGGAGCGTAGACCCGTGCCGCGAGCTCTTGGTTGAGCGCATAGAGCCCCTTCGCGTCCGTCCCGAAGAGCTTCATCTTTTTGATCATGTCCTCGGCGTTGGTCTCTTCCTCGCCCTGTTCCTTGATGAACCAATCGAGGAACTGCATGGTCTTATAGTCCTTCTGCCCGAACGCCTCGTGGTAGATGGCGGTGATGAGGGACGTCACATATTGCTCGTGCGCATAGCCCGCTTCCAAGGGGTCGAGATGGCTTGCAAACGTCTTGTCGGGTTTTGCGATTTGGCTGAACTGCACCTTGACGCCGTTGTTGATGAGATAGCGGCGGATCATGAACGCGTGGTCGCGCTCCTCCTGCGCCTGCACCTCATACCAATGGGCGAATCCGTCGAGCCCTTCGTCGGCATAGTAGTTGGCAAAATCCAAATAGAGATACGCCGAATAGAGCTCTTTGTTGATCTGATCGTTCAACAGTTCCGCAATGTTTTTGTTTAACATAGAAAAACCTCCTTTTGTTGCGGAAACATTATAGCACGCCTCTTCGGAAAAATCAAGCGTCGGGAAATTTTTTTACAAATTTTCCCGCCCGCCACTACGGGGGGCGGACTGACGTTTTTCAAACTCGAACGCCCTACCTCGGGCATGGTATGGGGGAAGCGCGTCTTCGGCGCCTTTTATGGCGGTTTCGTCGATTCTTGGATCTTGCGGTCCGACAATCGGAAATTTTTTCCGATTTACTTGCCCCGTTCCCGTATTCATGATATAATATGGATCAGAGAAATTGATTTCGCGCCGCGGAGAGGCATCTTGCGGCGCAAAGGAGCAGTAGAATGAAGAAAACAGTTCTGACCATGACGGCTCTCGCCTGCGCTTTGAGCTTTTCGCTCGGGCTTGCCGCGTGCGGCGGCGGGGGCGGCGCAAACGAAGAAATGACCGCCGAGAAGTGGTCCCAGCAGTTTGCCGCCGCGAACAATTTCACGGTCACGATGTCTCCCTCCGGTTCCAACGAAAGCGCGGTGGGCAAGGTAGACGGCGACAAGTTCGAATACACCTATCACAGCGGGTCTCCGCAGGCGCAAGACCAACATTCCTTCCTCTCGAAAGAGAGCGGCAAGTGGTACACTTATGTGAATGAGGGGTCGGAATGGAAGAAGACGGAAGTGAACGAAGAGAACGAATTGTACGCGACCTACGCGAACTGCACGATCTTTATTTCCTACCTCAAAGACGACTTTTCGCTCTTCACCTATTCGGACGGGAAGTATGTCTGCGCCGAGTACAACAAGGGGGAGTCCGTCGCATGGACCGACGTTACGGTCACCTTCAAAAAGGGCGCGCTCTCGGACTTTGAGTTTACGTCGCCCGCCGGCGAGACGTCAACGCTGAAAGTGACGGTCAATGCGTTCGGGAAGACCACCGTCACCCTTCCCAAAGTCGGCGGCGGTGACGATGGCGGCGGTGACGACGGCGGAGATGGCGGAGACGGCGGCGGTGGCAGTCAAGGCGGCGGTAGCAGTGAAGTGCAGGGCGTCGAAGTCACCGCAACGCAGTGGAAACAGCTCGTCGGAAACGCTGTCAACTTCACGGTGGAGACGGAGTACACCATGAAGAATCAACGCATCCGCTCCACGCTCAAAGTCGATGGCGACAAGCGTTATATGGAGATGCCGGGGGAAGAGCGCTACTACTGCCTTGAAAACGGCGTGTTTTATGAGTATACGCAGGGCTCCGATCAGAAATGGAATAAGTCGGTCACGGACGCTATCGACGAAAGTACACTCGCCATGCACCGCACCATGATCACGATCCTCGCGGACGATTTCTCGAGCTTTACTTACTCCGAAGGCAAGTACACCTGCGCCACCCTCGATAAGAGGGCGCAAGCAGGCAGTGAGCTGACGGACCTCGAGGTCGTGTTCACAAAGGATGGGCTCGTGAGCGTGTATTACGTGGGCATGGGCGAACAGACCATGAACTTTACCGCGATCGGCACGACGACCGTCACCCTTCCCGAAGCCACGCTCGGCGGCGGCGGTGAAGGCGGCGGTGGCAGTCAAGGCGGACAAGGCGGCGAAGGCGGTCAAGGTTCGGCGGGCGTCATTTTGACCGAAGATACCGATTTCCAAGGGCTCAGGTCCGATGAAGTGTCCGAAGACGAATGGAGCACGGCGTTCAGCGACGGCGTCTACGAGAACTCCGCGATCAAGTATGTCTCGCCGTCCATGACGATCGTAAGAAAATGTATGAGATACGAGGGCGGCAAATACGTCTGCTGTGAAGTGGGCGGTATCCCCTACGGATATTACACCGACGTCAAAGGGAAGATGTATGAATTTACCTTGGGCGACAACGGTTTCGAATGCAGGGAAGTGGAAAAAGGAGACGAGGGCTTCCTGCTGTTTACCATCTTATGTCCCGATTTCGGCGAGGCGTATGCCCAATTCCGCTTCAACGACGCAGAGGGCGCCTATGAATGCGCCGAGATCACGGCAAATACTCCGATGGAACTTGGGAATACGGCGATCTATCGGAACGTCTCCGTGAAGATCGTCGGAGGCAAGCTCGCCTATATCGCTTGTGACATTGTGATCGGCGGCGATTCTGCCCGTTGTACGTTCATGTTCTACGATTACGGACAGACGCATTTCGATCTGCCCCAAGAGGTACTCGTCCCCACGCCCGGAGCCACGCCCGAGGAAGGGCAGGGCGGCGAAGGCGGCGGCGCTACGTCGCCCCTCGACGGCAAGACGTTCGTATTTTACGAAGTGACGGGCGACGGTCTGAGCCAAGAGCTTCTCGCCGAGTATGCGAGAATGAATGGCAGAATGACGATCGTCTTTGAAGACGGTATGGCAACGATCACACAGTACCCGCCCGAAGGGACGGGGGGACCCAAAGAGATCATCCAAACTGCGCTCTGCGCGGTGGACGGCGATACCGTAATTCTGACGGTCACGAGTATGTTGGTAGACGGACAGCCGCAGGGAATGGAAAATGAAATGGTGTTGACCTTTACATTTGACGGCGTCAATTTGACGACGAGCGTGGTCGTAGACGCGAACGGCACGACGGTCCATATGGTCTTCAGAGAACAGAGCTGACCAAATTTTATAAGACAAATGACCCTACTCTTTAAGACAAAGAATCAAACTTTATAAGACGAATAACCCGCACCCCCTCCCCAAGAGGGGGTGTTCCTTTTCCCCCCTCCATGGGATACCCTACTTTCACCCCTCCAATGGATACATTCACTTACCCCCTCCCACGGAGGGGGACTAAGGGGGTGGGCATTCCGTTTCGCCGCAACGGGTAGGGGGGTGGGCGGTAAACGCACGAGCATTGTGCCCCTCCGCGTCATTCTGAGGGGCAACGCCCCCGAAGAATCCCCTTGGTCCTTTCACCCCTCCCAATGGATACATTCACTTACCCCCTCCTTGGGAGGGGGGTAGGGGGGTGGGCGGTCCCACGTCATTTCGCCCCGTGCGAGGCTTCTTCCCCCCGTCATTTCGCCCCGACCGAAGTTTCTAATTGTGATACCAAGGTCGGCACGAGCCGCAGGCGAAGTAGCGGAGCGCGAAGCGCGTTCTTCCCCACGTCATTTCGAGCGGAGCGCGAAGCGCGGAGTCGAGAAATCTCATGCACAATAAAGTAGAGATGTCTCGACTGCGCTCGACATGACGAAAGAGATCGCCCCACCTCAGTCCCCCGATGGGGGACAGCTCCTCCCACGGAGGCGCTAAAACCGTTCCTCGGACACACTCTTTCGCCCCCTCCCACGGAGGGGGGTAGGGGGGTGGGCACTACTCCCCTCCACTCTCAAGTCCTGTCGAAATACGATAAAACCATCAAAGCGGGAGAGGCAAAGCGTATAAATTTCCGCAGGACTTGCGCCTTTAGCGGCGCGCCCCGGTGAACAGCACACTGTGCTGTTCAGTTTGCGGCAAACGTAGGCGTTGCCTGACTATTCAACCGCAAACCGATTGCTCCCGCAATCGCCTCCCCCCTCAAGTCCTGTCGAAATACGATAAAACCATCAAAGCGGGAGAGGCTTTGCCTCTCCCGCTTTGATGGTACCGCCGACAGGACTTGAACCTGCATGGTCGCCCATCGGATCCTAAGTCCGACGTGTCTGCCAATTCCACCACGGCGGCGAGCGGACTGCCCGTACCGCCGTAGCGGTTTTAAGACAGCCTCTAAAAAACGAAAACCCCACATATTGGTCATACACAAGGTTTCCGACGCAATATACAGGGTTTGGTGGTGGGAACGACAGAACTCGAATCTGTGACCTCTTGCATGTCAAGCAAGCGCTCTAACCAACTGAGCTACGCCCCCGTACAACATTGCTATGATACCATGCCGGGGGGGAGCTTGTCAAGCGTTATGGACCCGAAAATACGACATTTTCCGAAAAAATTTCTTTCCGTGCGGAAATTCATGCGGAGGGATTGACAAATTCATTCCTTTCATGTAAAATAAGGAGGAAATATATCGGTTCACACCGATGTTTTACGGAGAGATCATGGAAACAAATCGTAAGCCGAGAGTTCTCATCACCTTTGTGGAAGCGGGGATGGGGCACATCGTCAGTGCGCAGGCGATTTCCGACGCGTTGCGCGAAAAATACGGGGACAGGATGGACATTATCGACAGTCACATCCTGCGGGACAGCGAGAATCCCCGTCTCCCCAAGTACGAAGATTTTTTGGTGCGCAATACCAAGCTCTACTCGACCTTCCCGATCTACGGGGACATCCAATTCGCCTCGATGCACCTTTTCGGCGCGCAGAATACGCTCAAATTCGTCCATAACACCGTGTTCTATTCGCAGACCAAGGCGACCATGGACGAATACAACAAGTACAAGCCCAACGTCATCGTCTGCACGCACTATTTCCTGCTCTACGCCGCCGTCGAGTACAAGCGGAAGTACGATCCCGGCGTCATCATCGTCGCCTACTGCCCCGACAACAACGTCCACGGCTGGTGGGACAACCGTGCCGACGTCTTCTATACCAACAACCCGCTCGCGACCAAACAGGCGTACGACCTGCGCTTCAAGAACGGGCACGTCGTCGAGACCTTTTATCCCACCCGTTCGGACGTGGTACAGTCCAACGAGAGCAAGGAGTACTACCGCAACAAGTTCGGCATCCCGTTCGACAAATTTGCCGTTGTCATCGCCGACGGCGTCTATGCCAAGGCGAAGGTGAGAAAGGTCTGTAATGCGCTCTTGAAGACGGACGTGCCCCTCACCATCTGTGTGCTCGCGGGCAAAAACGAAAAGCTCAAGCGTCAATTCGACGAAAAGAAGGGGAAGCTGAAACCGAACATCACTCTGCTCACGTTCGGCTTCCTCAAAGAGGCGCCCCAGCTCTACGGCGCGTGCGACCTCTTCATCACGAAGGGCGGCCCCAACGCCGTGCTCGACAGCGTCATGATGGGTACGCCGATCATCATCGACTATTGCGCCTCGCCCATTGAACGGGTGACCCAGAAGCTCTTCACCGAGCGGTATTTCTGCGGCTACCACCTCGTCAGCCCGCGCAGGATCCGCCGTCAGGTCGAAGAACTCGTCAAGGATCCCCGTCTGCTCGAGGGGATCAAAGAGACCCTGTCCTTCTTCGATAAATCCAAAAACGGCGCCGACGACATCGCCGACGACATCGCCGAGCTCCTTTGGAACGGCGAGGAGCGCAAGGAGCGCATCCGCCGCGAAGAGGCGCAGGCGATCGGAGATCTCATGAGCGAGAAGGCGGACCTCATGCGCGCCAAGGCGGAGGAGAAGATCGAAAAGGTCAACGAAGCCGCCGCGCAGAAGGCGGAGAAGTTGGCGGAAGAGAAGCTCGAGCGCTTCAACGAGCGCACCAGCGAGCGCATCGAAGGCATTCAGTCGCGCACGGACAAGCAGATCGAGCGGATCAACGAAAAGACGGAGAAAATTTTGCAAAGTCTCGACGAGGGCAACGCGAGCAAGTATTCGGCGAAGGCCGCCGAGCGCAAGATCCCCGCGGCGGAAAAGCGCGAAAGGGTATAAAAAAACGGGCTCCCGCCCGTCATCTATGCCTGAATTTTACGGCGGACGGTTTCTCGTCCGCCGTGTTTTGTAGACGCCGTATTCCTGCAAAAAGCTCCCTCCCGCGGGGGAGGGAGCCATTCAGATCCTGCTCTCGGCGGGTTTTCTTCCGAGTGCCGCCGCTTCCTTGAGTTCCGCCTCACTGCGGCGGTCCTTCCCGAAGAAGAAGAGCGCGATGGTGCCGGGGCCGATATGGGAGCCCGTGCACAGGTCGTAATATTCGATGAGAATATCGTTCGCGCCGTGATGACGGAGGGTATCCGCGAGGGCGAGGGCCTCCTCCTCGCAGTCGGCGTGGGCGATGGCGATCGTCTGTGCCTCGGGGCGGACAACCAGCTTGTCGAACGCCTCCACGAGCGCCCCGATCGCCTTTCTCCTGCCCCGCGCCTTGCCGTAGACGGCGAGCTTGGGCGTCACGCCCCCGTCGGCGCGGATGAGGGGCTTGATGTTGAGAATGGTCCCCGCGATCGCGGTCATCATGGAGATCCTTCCGCTGCGGCGGAGGAACTTCAGATCCTCGACGGTGACGTAGCTGTTCAGCGTATAGACGTTGTTTCGCACCCATTCGGCGCCCGTCTCCGCGCTCTCCCCGAGATCCCTTAGGTCTGCGGCTTTGAGGGCGATCAAACCCTGCCCGAGGGAGGCGTTGGCGCTGTCCAAAACGTAGACGTTGCGCTTGGGGAAGGTCTTCGCAAGCGCCTTACGGGCGGCGAGCGCCTGCTGATAGGTGCCGCTGATGCCCGAGGCGATGGTGATGACGACGACGTCCTTCCCCGCCTCGAGGGAGGGGGTAAGCGCCTCGACGAATCTGCCTTCGTTGATGAGCGAGGTGTGAAAATCGGCGCCCTTGCGCATCTCGGCATAGAATTCACGCGCGGCCTCGGCGAAGGGTACGCCCTCCGTATAGCAGGGTCTCTCGCCGTTCCCGTCGTTCATATAATAGGTAATGACTTTGATCCCGCGTTCTTTCACGATTTGTTCGGGCAGATTCGCGGAAGAATCCACGAAAATATCATAATCGTTCATACGATCTCCTTTGCGGGGTTACCCCCAAGCGCAATATATTGTACCACCAAACTTCGGCTTTTACAACACAATTTGCGCAAATCCGCCTCTCGAAATTCTATCGCGCCTTCCATTCCTGTAGAGTCGGACTCTACTCTTCAAAAATCGGCTCTACTCACAGTAGAGTTGCGTTTTTCTCCGTCAAATCGCTTGTTTTTATAATACATTGAACTTCCTTGGGGGGGGACTAAGCGGCGCGCGGGAAAGAAGTTTTTCCAACCGCTTGCAAATCTTTGCGGAATGTGGTATCATAGTAAAGGATCCGGCCCGCGGCGGCTTTTCGCGGGATACGGCCCCCATCCCGGATAGGAGGCGCGCTATGCACTTTGAGAAGGTAAAAAAGAATTTCGGATTCGGCTGTATGCGCCTTCCGATGGCGGGGAACGAGGTCGATATCCCTCAGTTTTCGGCAATGGTAGACAGGTTCCTCGAGAGCGGGTTCAACTATTTCGACACCGCCCACGGCTATCTCGGCGGCAGGAGCGAGACGGCGATCCGCGAATGCCTCGTCCGCCGTCATCCGCGCGAGAGTTTTGTCTTGACCGATAAACTCACCGAGAATTTCTTCCGTTGTGAGGAGGACATCCGCCCCTTCTTCGAGCGCCAGCTCTCCCTCTGCGGCGTGGATTACTTCGATTTCTACCTCATGCACGCGCAGAATGCGGGCAACTATACGAAATTCACGCGTTGCCATGCCTATGAGACGGCGTTCGCGCTCAAACGGGAGGGCAAGATCAAACACGTCGGCATCTCCTTCCACGACACGGCGGAGACGCTCGAAAAGATCCTCGGCGATCATCCCGACATCGAAGCGGTGCAGTTGCAGTTCAATTATATCGATTACGACAACCCGGGCGTCCAGTCCCGCCTGTGCTACGACGTCTGCGTGCGGCACAACATCCCCGTCATCGTGATGGAGCCCGTGAAGGGGGGCACGCTTGCCAATCTTCCGCCCCGTGCGCGCGAGGCGTTCGAGGAATTGGGGGGATCTCCCGCGAGCTACGCGATCCGTTTTGCCGCAGGATTCGAGAACGTCTTCATGGTGCTCTCGGGCATGAGTACGATCGGCCAGCTCGAGGAGAACGTCTCCTTTATGGCGGACTTTCAGCCCCTCGGGGAACGGGAACGCGCGGCGGTCGAGCGGGCGAGAGGGGAACTGCTCAAAGAGGAGTTCATTCCCTGCACCGCTTGCCGCTACTGCGTAGACGGCTGTCCCCGCAAGATCTCCATTCCCGACCTCTTCTCCTGCATGAACCAGAAGAAGAGGTACCGCGATTGGAACAGCAACGTGTACTACGCGAATTACACCTCGGCGGGGCGGGGGAAGGCGTCCGCGTGCGTGGAGTGCGGCAAGTGCGAAGCGGCGTGCCCGCAGCATCTTCCCATCCGCAAACTGCTGAAAGACGTCGCAAAACAATTCGAATAAGGAAGATCTTGCGGTCTGCAAGCCAATCTCTCGTCTAAGTAGAAGGAAAAAACCATGTGTGATCTCGACCGTGCAAAAGAACTTCTTCGGGAGACGGGCGTGACGCTCGCGCTCGTCAAGGGGGGAAGGAGTTTTGTGAGCGACAGGAGGGGCGTTCAGCCCCTCCTCGAGCTCGTCCAAAGCGGGGAAAACGTCCGCGGCGCCTCTGCGGCGGACCGCGTGGTCGGCAAGGCGGCGGCGCTTCTCTACGTCCTGCTCGGCGTCGGAGCCGTCTATGCGGAGATCATCTCGGCGTCTGCCGAAGAGGTCCTTCGCGGACATGGTATCGCCGTCGAAGCTCAAATGCGCGTAGAACGCATTCAAAACCGCACGAAGGACGGCTTCTGCCCGATGGAGACGGCGGTCCTTTTCATCGACGATCCCCATGAAGCCTATCTTGCGGTCAAAGCCAAATCGGAAGAGCTTCGGCGCGCAAAGTGAAAGCGGGTCGGGCGGTAAAAAATATTTCCGAAAAAATACGGGAAAGTGGCTAAAATCGATTGACAGATCGCTCGAACTTTGATAGAATAGACAAGCGTTGAGCAACTGCGGGTGTAGTTCAATGGTAGAATACCAGCCTTCCAAGCTGGCTGCGTGGGTCCGATTCCCATCACCCGCTCCAATTCGCAGCAAAGGTCAGAGATGTGCGAAACTTGATGCAAATAGGTATGCGCCTGTAGCTCAGGTGGATAGAGCAACGGCCTTCTAAGCCGTGTGTCAGGAGTTCGAATCTCTTCAGGCGCACCAATACATGGCGGGTGTAGCTCAGGTGGTTAGAGCGCCAGGTTGTGGCCCTGGAGGTCGTGAGTTCGAGTCTCGTCGCCCGCCCCAGATTTGCTACTAATGGGGTGTCGCCAAGCGGTTAAGGCACCGGATTTTGATTCCGGCATTCGTTGGTTCAAATCCAGCCACCCCAG
>CANQXA010000018.1 GCA_947627765.1 uncultured Clostridia bacterium | reverse complement strand
TTACGAGGGGCCCGAGATCTACGATTTTTTGGTACACGTCTGGCACTCGATGGAGGGGACCATCCGCCGCGGGCTCGAGGAGGAGGGGCTTCTTCCCGGTCCGCTCCGCGTGGCGCGCAAGGCGCGCACCCTCTTTCTCTCGGGGAAGGAGGACGAGGAGCCCGAACAGCGCGAAAAGCGCCTGCTGTGCGCCTTCGCCTTTGCGACCTGCGAGGAAAACGCGAGCGGCGGGACCATCGTAACGGCGCCCACCTGCGGCGCGAGCGGGATCCTGCCCGCGGTCTTGAAGTATGTGAGCGACAAACACGGCGCAGGGGAGGAGCGCATCCTTGCGGCGCTTGCGGTCGCGGGGCTCGTCGGGGTGACGGTCAAGCAGAACGCTTCGGTGAGCGGCGCGGAGGCGGGCTGTCAGGCGGAGGTCGGGACGGCTACGTCGATGGCGGCGGCCGCGGTCTGCCGCTTTTTCGGGGCGGGGCTGGACGAGACCGAGTACGCCGCGGAGATCGCGCTCGAGCACCAGCTCGGTCTGACCTGCGATCCCGTGGGGGGATATGTCCAGATCCCATGCATCGAACGGAACGCCGTCGCGAGTTTGAGGGCGCTCTCCGCCGCGGAACTTGCGAGCGTCCTTACGGGGACCCGCAAGATCTCCTTCGATACCGTCGTCGAGACGATGTATGCCACGGGCAAAGACATCTCCGCCCGCTACCGCGAGACGTCCGAGGGCGGGCTTGCGGCGATCTACAAGAGTTGCGACTGAGCTTCGTAAAACCCGGAAAACGGAAAAAAGCCTTCCCGCATCGGGAAGGCTTTTATACATGGAGTTTTTTAGCTGCGGTTTTCGCTCATATAGGGCTCGAGCGCCTGCGCGAGCTGGTCGGGGCAGGAAGTATTCTGACGGCAGCGGATCCCTTTGAGCAGGGGTACGATCTCATCGGGCGTTCTGCCCTCGACGAGCCTGCCGATGCCTTGCAGATTCCCGCTGCACCCGCCGATGAATTTGAGATTGTGGATCCTGTTCTCCCCGTCGAGATCGAAGATGATCTGCTTGGAGCAGGTCCCCTTGGGTGAAAATGTGACCATAAATTCCTCCTTTGTCAGTCTACGAGGGTCTCATAGACGACGGAATACATCTCGGACGCCTTGTCTTCCCACTTTTTGTAGATGTTGTTTGCGGTTTTCTTGTCGGGGACGACGAATTTCAGTTCCAACATGGGCTGGACGGGCGCGAGGATCTTCAAAAATACGGTATAAGTGCCGTCCTTATTCTGATAATAGTCGGAGCGGCAGACCTGCCTCGTGCGGTACTTGGAACTGTTGTTTTTGACGAAGCGCGAGATCTCTTCGCGGGAGCTCTTGGGGATGGTGATGTAGAAGTTGGCGAGCGTCTCCCTCCCTTCGGGGGTAAGCGTATAGAGCGGGTCATCTCCTCCGGGGATCTCGCAGATAAATCCGTCCGAGAGCATCTTCCGTATGAGCTGGCGACAGTCCATATAATTGATCCAATCATTGGACGACGTGCACATATCGAGAAGGGTCTGCTCCGAGAGCGGCGCCTCCATCTTGTCGAACACGAAGAGGAGGATGAGTTTGTTGACCGAAGTCTCGCCTTTGACCTGCATTCTTCTCCTTTGTTTCCCCAAAAGCGCGAGAGACAAATAAGCCGCTTAAAGGATTTTAAGCGACTTCTTTGCTTTGCGCTTATGATTCCGCCACTTTTGCGGAAATGCGGTTATGCCTGATATTTCTTGAGCTTTTCGAGAAGGTCCGCGCAGTCGTCGTTGTAGATCTCCACGGTGATGGGCTTGGACGTATCGATGCTGAACAGCCCCAAGATGGATTTCGCGTCTACGACGTAGTGCCCGCTCTTGATGACGATCTCATAGTCGTAGCTCTGGGTGATGTTGACGAATTCTTTCACGCTCGACGCTTTCTCGAGGGAAATGGTTAAAGATTTCATGGTGATTCTCCTCCCTAATCCAAACTTTCTCCCATTATAGCACGCCTCGGAGAAAAAAACAAGATAGTTTCCGAAAAAACTTTATTATTTTTTCGGGATGTGCTATAATATCGGAAAAGACAGCGCCGGGCGCTCATGCCCGCGGGAGGAATACAATGGAAGAGAGAAGGGAAGGGGCCGCGAAGTTCCTCGAAGCGTGCTCCTCGCTCATGACGGGGAAGTACAATACGGCGGAGAGCGGGATCTCGCGGGTCCTCGCCGAGATCGCGGCAAGCGAACCGCTGAAAGAGCTGTTTTCGGCAGTCACCAAGAACTTCAATTATGCCGTAGCCAAGCGGCGGTACTTGCAGGCGCCCGCAAAGAGAGGGGAGCGCGGCAGGGCATATTTACCGACCGACCGCAGGGAGATCCTCGCCTTCCTCTTCTGCCTCTTTGTGGAGATCGACGCCAACACCGTCCCGTTCGACGATTTTCTGCTCCGCTATTTCTATGTGGACGGGAGTTACACGGCGAGCTACACGCTGTTCGCCGACCGCATGGTCCGCCCCTTTATGGAGATCGTGCGGGATTGTTTTCCGCCCCAAAAGGAGTCCGACGTTCCCGACGCGCGCGAAGAGACGTTCGGAAAGATCGCCGAACTTCTTCCCTACGAGCGCGCCCGCCTCGCCCGTTTCATCCTTCCCGAAGACGCACGCGCGGCGGCGGATCTCCTTCTCGCGGGGCTCATGGCGGCGGCTACGCGAAGGGACGTTACGGACATGGGTGCCCTGCTCGCGGGCTACCGTTACTTTTTGCGCGCGATCGGCGGCGAGGACGCCAACAGCAACGCCATCTTTTCCGCCGCGGCGCAACTTTGAGGAGAAGGTATGGACCATCGTGAAACAACGCTGAAACGCAATGTAATTTTTACGGGCAAGATCATCACCGTGAGGAAGGACGACGCCCTTCTGCCCAACGGCAGACCGTGCACGCGGGAGGTCGTAGAGCATCCGGGCGGGGCGAGCGTCGTGCTCGTTCTAAGCGGGCGGATCGCCTTGGTCAGGCAGTTCCGCTATGCCTACGGCGAGGAACTTTTGGAGATCCCCGCGGGCAAGCTCGAGCGTGGCGAGGATCCCATGCTTGCCGCAATGCGCGAGCTCGAAGAGGAGACGGGTTACGCCGCAGGGAAAATGGAACCGCTCTTCACAGTCTATCCCACGCCGGGCTACTGCGACGAGAAGATCTACATCTACCGCGCGCTCGACGTCTCAACGGGACGCCGCCATCCCGACGAGGACGAATTCCTCGATGTGACGATGGTCCCCCTCGAAGAGGCGTATGCCATGGTGGAGCGCGGCGAGATCAGAGACTCCAAGACGATCATCGCCCTCCAATTCCTCCGTTTGCAGGGCGCCGTATAAAGTTTTTCGGAATATGCAGAAAAAATCCCGCGGATCCCGCGGGATTTTTCATGTGAAACTGCGGTTCAGCCGTTGCAGCCGCAGCCGAGACCGAGACGGCTTGCGAGGTTCGAAAGCGTGCCGTTCTTGCAAAGGCAGTAGGCGAGCGCGACGAGGAAGGGCCAACCGCAGCCCGTGAGCGCTCTCGAATTGAGCAGTCCGGTCCCGCAGGAGCCGAGAAGCAGCGCAATGATGAGAATCCAAAGGCAGCCGTTGCCGCCGAGACAGCTATTCATGTGTTTCCTCCTTTCTTTGAGCCGCAGAGGATATGTATCGTTTGCGTTCTGCGGTTTTATATTGCCATTCTATGAGTTGCGGGGGAAAAATGTTCTTCATATAGTTGCCAAACCGCCGCGTCTTTGCTATAATAGGAAGAGAAATGCCGCGCGGGAACGATACCGTACCGATCGTATCCCGCCGCGGAAGGAAGAAAAAAGGCGTCATGCCGCGGGGAAATAGCCGCCCCGCACAAAAAGGATTCTACGGATATTCCATACTGAAGGGGAAATCCGATGGAGGTAACAAAATGAAAAGTAAGTTCTTCACTGCGAAGAACATCGCATACTTTGCGGTGCTCCTCGCCCTTGTCGTCGTCTTGCAGACGTGCGGCGGATTTTTCCAGATCGGCGGGGTCTCATTGAGCTTTGTGCTCGTCCCCATTGTGCTCGGCGGGATCCTTCTCGGGTGGATCGCCGGCGCGTTGCTCGGGTTTACGTTCGGCTTCATCGTGCTGATGTACGGCGTTGCGGGCGCGGAACCGTTCACCGCGGCGCTCCTCGCCGACGCACCTTTTATGACCGTCCTCATCTGCCTCGTCAAGGGGACGGCGGCGGGTATCGTCCCGGCTCTTTTGTACCGCCTCATCGCACGGAAAAATACGTTTGCCGCCGCGCTCGTCGCCGCGATCTCCGCGCCCATCATGAATACGGGGCTCTTCATCGTCGGCTGTCTGATCATTTCGGGCACGATCAAGACGGTGGCAAGCGTGGGGACGATGTCCGAAGTCGTCTACTTCCTGTTTATCGGTTGCGCGGGTACCAATTTCCTCATCGAATTCGCGATCAACGTGGTCTGCGCGCCCGCGATCCACAGGATCGTTCTGGTCGCCGAGAAATACTATGTAAAGCGCAAGAAATCCTCTGCCGCAACGAATGAGACGGAATCCGAGGCACCCATGTCCGCGATAGAGGCTTCAAAAACGGAACAAAAACTATGATCATTTGCATCGACGTCGGAAACACCAACATCAAATACGCCGTGTTCGAGGGGGATGAGCTCCGCTTCTCCTCCCGCGTTTCGACCGACCTCAAAAAGACGTCCGACGAATACGGCGCACAGCTCTATACGATGCTTTCCATCGCGGGGGTAGACCCGAAATCGGTCACGGGAGGGATCTTCTCTTCCGTCGTCCCCAGCCTCGATTACACCGTCGAGCATATGCTCTACGTCTATTTCGGCGTCCGTCCCAAGCAGATCGGCCCGGGGATCAAGACGGGGCTGAGAATGCGCGCGGACAATGCGAAAGAGGTCGGCGCGGACCGCGTCGTGAACAACGTCGCCGCGATCCGCAAATACGGCGGGAAGCCCATCATCGTGGTGGATTTCGGCACGGCGACCACATTCAACGTCATAAGCGCCGCGGAGGAATTCATCGGCGGCGTGATCGCGCCCGGGATCCGCGGCTCGCTCGACAGTCTCGTCGGCGGCACGGCGAAATTGCCCCGCGTGGAGATCGAAGCGCCCAAGAGCGTGATCGCCACCAACACGGTGACCAATATGCAGGCGGGGATCGTCTTCGGCTTTGCGGGGCTCGTGGATTACATCGTCAAGAAGATCAAAAAGGAGCTTGGCACGGAGGACGTTTTGACCGTCGCGACGGGCGGTTTTTCAGAGATCATGTCGCGCGAGACGGGCTGTATCGACGTCGTAGACAAGATGCTCACGTTGGACGGGCTGAAATTTTTATATGATATGAACTCGGAGGAAGGGAAATGAAGAAGGCGGGGGTAGCGATCCTCGGGCTCGGCGTTGTCGGGGGAGGCGTATATCGGATCTTGACGGAACAGCGGGAGTACTTCCGCTCGTCCCAGCACGTCGATCTCTCCGTGGAGAGCGTTTTGGAGCTCTGCGGGGGCAGGTTAGACGAATTGGGCGTCGCGGAGGAACTTCGCGCTTCCAATATTGCGGAAGTGGTCGCCAATCCCGACGTCAACCTGATCGTCGATTGCATCGGCGGCGTAGACGCGGCGAAGGAGTACGCTCTCACCGCGCTCAAAACGGGGAAAACGGTGGTGACGTCCAACCGTGAGCTCTACGCCAAATTCGCGCCCGAACTCGAGCGCTCGGCAAAGCGGCACAACGCGGGCTTTTTCTTCGGGGGGAGCTGTATGGGCGGCATACCCGTCGTCCGCACCCTGCTCGACGGGGTCCAGTCCAACCGCGTGTCCTCCATGATCGGCATCCTCGACGGGCAAGCCAATGAACTTCTCACAAACATGGCGGCGCACAGAGCGGGCGCAGGGCAGGTCATGAAAGAGGACGGCGCGCCGGATCATGCGTACGACGCCGCATACCAGCTCTCCATTCTTGCCTCGCTCGCCTTCCATACGTCCGTCCCCTACGATAAGATCCTCAGCGAGGGGATCGGCGGCGTCACCGAAGCCGACCTTTCCGACGGCGAAGCGCTCGGATATACCCTCAAATTGGTCGCGATCGCCAAGAACACCGAATCGGGCGTCGAGGCGCGCGTCCATCCCGCCTTTTTGCACAAGAACCATCCGCTCGCCGCGGTGGAAGGGGACCGCAACGCCATCTTCCTGACGGGGGATTCCGTGGGTGACCTCATGCTCGTCGGCAAGGGGGAAGGGGAGCTCCCGACGGGAAGCGCCGTCGTCTCCGATCTCCTCTACGCCGCCACCCACACCGAGCTGCATTACGCCGCTCTCCGCGAACAGGAGAAGGAGACCGCTTTCGTCACCGATTTCAGGAGCGCCTATTATCTCCGTCTGACGATCGACGACGAGCCGGGCGTCCTCGCCAAGCTCTCGGCGATCTTTGCGAAATTCGGCGTCTCCATCGTCGATCTCATCCAGCGTCCCGCCGGCGCCAACCGCAAGGCGATGCTCTCGCTCGTCACCCACATCACGCACGAGAGCACGATGCGCGCGGCGATCGCCAAGCTGAACGCGACGGGGCTCGTAAAAGTGGAATCGCTTCTCAGGGTCGCATAAAAAATCGGGCGCGGGAACGCGCCCTTTTCTTTTTTCACTACGGAGGTCCGCGTGAGATCTTTCATCGTCGTCAACGCCTATACGTCTTTCTCGGGCGAGCTCCATCAACCCAAGCGCCTCAAAGAGGAACTCGGGCGCCTCGGCGTGGAAGCCGAGATCGTCAGAAATTCACCCAAAGTCCTGCAAAGGGAGGCGGATTTTTGCGTCTATCTCGATAAGGATAAATACGCCGCGCTCGCGCTCGAAAAGCGGATGCGCCTCTTCAACCGCGCCCGCGCCATCGAGCTCTGCGACGACAAGATGCTAACGTATTTGACCCTCGACGGCTACCCCATGCCCGAGACGATCCCCTCGCTTCTCTGTTATACGCCCGACGCGCCCGTTTCGGAAGAACTGCTTTCGGCGGCGGAAAAATTGGGATTTCCCCTCGTCGTCAAGGAGTGTTTCGGTTCCCTCGGGCGGCAGGTCTATCTCGTGAAGACGTTCTCGGAACTTAAGGAAATTTCCGAGCGGTTGAAGGGGATCCCTCACCTCTACCAACGCTTTATCGCCGAGAGTGCGGGGCGGGATCTTCGGGTTATCGCGGTGGGGGGCGAGATCGTCGCCTGCATGGAACGCCGCTCGGAGCACGATTTCCGCTCCAATGTCGGCTTGGGCGGCCATGGGACCCCTTTCTCCCCCGACGGGGAACTGCGCACCCTCATCCGCGGGATCACGGAGCGCCTCGGGCTGGACTACTGCGGCGCCGACCTCCTGTTCGGCAAGGACGGCTATTTGGTGTGTGAAGTCAATTCCAACGCCTTTTTCGGGGGGATCGAGGAGGTGACGGGCGTCAACGTCGCCCGCGCCTATGCGGAGTATATGCTCGCCTCGCTCTGACCTTCCGCAAGCCGTATCCACAAAAAATCACCCCCTCGGCGCAGTGCCGGAGGGGGTCTTTTACCATTCTTTGGAGATTTTTTCGAGCAAAGCCTCTTTGAGTTCGTCCTCTTCGATCTCATAGTCTTCGGTCAGACTTTCGATCTCGGGGATGAGTTCCCGCGTCTCGGGCGTATCGAGCGAGAGGTCCGCGTCGCCCGCGTCCGTCCGCACCGTCTTGCCGTCGAAGGCGAGGGAAGCGGGCTTTCCGCCTTCGGGGAGGAGGGCTTTCAAGAGGACGAAATAGTCTTCGACGACTTTTTGGAATCCGATCTTGCGCGATTCGCTGTCGTCCATGCCGCAGTATTTGACAAATTCGTCCACGAGGAAGAAGAGATCGAGCCTCTCGTCGCTGTCCAAATCGAACTTCGCCGAGCGGAGGGGGATGCAGAGCGGTTCGCTGTCCTCCAAATATCTCCCGCCGTGTTCCGAAAAGAATTCGATGATCTCGGTGACGGCGTTCATCGCGCCCTCTTTTCCGCCGATCCCCGTCGCGACCGCGGGCACATCCCCGAGCGCGCCGATGCTCTCTTCGAGATAGGCGAAGAGCTCTTGGGGGCAACCGCCGTCTTCCTCATGGGTAAAGATCCAGACGCCGTCGAGCTCTCCGTACTGTCCGATCGGAGTGGCGGGCGTATGCCATAGGACTTCCGCGTCCTTCCCGATGAGTTTTTGGGCTTCGGCGGCGAGCAGCCGTTCAACGGAATTTTTGGCGTTGTCGCCGAGGAGAAATAAGATTTTCATAAATGATCACGAATGTTGCCCGTCCGCCTCTTATCCGACGATCAGGTTGATGAGCCGCCCTTTGACGACCACGCACTTCTTCACCGTCTTCCCTTCGAGGCGGGCGCTCACTTCGGGAAGTTCCTTTACGAGCGACTCCGCCTCTTGGTCGGAGCACGAGCTCGGGATCATCGCCTTGCAGACGATCTTACTGTTGATCTGAACGGCGTATTCCTTCTCGTCGAGCTGAAGGGCCGCGGGATCTTCCTTGGGATAGCTCTGTTCGAAGACCGATCCCTTGCCGCCCGTCTGTTCCCAGAGCTCTTCGGCGAAGTGGGGGGCGCAGGGCGCGATGAGCAGGATGAGGTCGCGCAAAGTCTCTTTGAGCAGGGGGACGTTCTTCTCCGCCAGCCCGTCGTACTTATAGATCGCGTTGACGAGCTCCATGATGCGGGCGATGGCAGTGTTGAAGGAGAACGCTTCGAGGTCCTTGGTGACGCGGGAGACGGCAAAACTGCGCGCATAGGCGAGCGCCTTCTCTTCGGGGCCGTACGGCGTCTTATCCCCGCGGTAGGAAGCCCCTTTGAGTACGATCTTTTCGACGCGGTCCATAAACCGCGCGATCGCTTTGATCCCGTCGTCGTTCCACGGCCCGCCATCGGTGTACGAGAAGCCGAACATGAGGTAGAGACGGAAGGCGTCTGCGCCGTATTCGTTGACGTAATCGTCGGGGGAGACGATATTCCCGTGCGATTTGGACATTCTGTTGCCGTCGGGTCCGAGGATCACGCCCTGATGGACGAGGCGGCGGAAGGGTTCGTCGAAGTCGAGATAGCCCATATCGCGGAGCGCCTTGGTGAAGAAACGGGCATAGAGCAGGTGCATACAGGCGTGCTCCGCTCCGCCGACGTAGGTATCCACGGGCAGAAGACGGTCGGCCTCTTCGCGGGAGAAGGGCTCCTTCTCGTTGTGCGCGTCCGTATAGCGGAGATAGTACCAGCTCGAGCAGACGAAGGTATCGAGGGTGTCGGGGTCGCGCAAGGCGGGCGCGCCGCAGTTCGGGCAGACGGTATGCATGAACTTTTCATGCTTCGCGAGGGGGGATTTCCCGTCGGGACGGAACTCTACGTCGTAGGGAAGACGGACGGGCAGATCCTTTTCTGGTACGGGCACGGCGCCGCATTTTTCGCAGTGGATGACGGGAATGGGCGCCCCCCAATATCTTTGGCGGGAGACCAGCCAGTCGCGGAGACGGTAATTGACCTTCTTCCCGCCCCGTCCCAATTTGGAGATGCGGGCGGCGATCGCGTCGCGCGCTTCCTCGCCGACCAGCCCGTCGAATTCGAGGGACCCGCGCACGATCCCGTCCTCGCAGAAGGGCAGTTCGGTCTCGCCGCCCTGCTTTTCGATGACCTTTTCGACGGGCAGACCGTACTTTGCGGCAAACGCGAAATCCCGTTCGTCATGCGCGGGGACCGCCATCACCGCGCCCGTGCCGTAGGAGGCGAGGACGTAATCGGCGAGCCAGATGGGGATCCGCTTCCCCGTGAGGGGATGGACGGCGTAAGACCCCGTGAAGACGCCCGTCTTTTCGCGGGTGGAGGAGAGACGTTCGATCTCGTTCGCCTTCGCCGCATAATTGATGTACGCTTCCACCGCTTCCGCCTGTTCGGGCGTCGTGAGGGTGCGGGCGAGGGGATGTTCGGGCGCGAGCACGAGATAGGTCACGCCGAACAATGTGTCGCAACGGGTCGTATAGACGCGGATCTTCCCGCCCTGTTCGCAGTCGAAGTCGATCTCGCAGCCCGTCGATTTTCCGATCCAGTTGCGTTGCATATTCTTGGTCTTTTCGGGCCAATCCAAGCCGTCGAGCCCGTTTAAGAGCTCCTCGGCGTAGTCGGTGATCTTAAAGAACCACTGGGTGAGGTTTTTCCGTACGATCTCGGAGGAACAGCGCTCACAGCGGTTGTCGATGACCTGTTCGTTGGCGAGCACGGTCTGGCAGGAGGGGCACCAATTCACGGGCGCCTCTTTGCGGTAGGCGAGCCCCTTCTTATAGAACTGCAAGAACATCCACTGCGTCCACTTGTAGTAATCTTCTTCGCAGGTCTTGATCTCTGCCGACCAATCGAACATCGCGCCCATCGCGCGGAGCTGACCTTCCATCGTCTCGATGTTCTTCTCGGTGGAATCTTTGGGATGGACGCCCGTCTTGATCGCGTAATTTTCCGCGGGCAGACCGAACGCGTCGAACCCCATGGGCTGGAATACGTTGTAGCCCTGCATCCTCTTGAAGCGGGCGAAGCTGTCGGCGGGGCCGTAGTTATACCAATGTCCGACGTGGAGCTTCGCGCCCGAGGGATAGGAGAACATTTCGAGGACATAATACTTGGGCGCCTGAGACTTTTTGTCGAAGCCGTTCAGTTTGTTTTTTTCCCAGCGCGCCTGCCACTTTTTTTCGATTTCCTTGGGATCCATAAGTCACCTCGATGTCATTTCCGGATAATTGTACTACATTTAGAGGAAAAAGTCAAATCAAATCCCATATATTTCCCTGCTTTCCGCAGGCGGCCCGTAAAAAATCCGATAAATAAATCGCCGAGCAACGCATACAATAACTAACGTGGAAGAAATCACGGTCTCGGACGGGAGCGCAAACGGCGCGTATATCAATTATCTTTACAATGCGGTCATGGGGGAGATCGTGCGGACGGGCGGAGGCGGCGAACTGCTCTTCGGCGAACAGCGCGTCGCCCTCAGGCTGAAATTTTCGGGGGAAGCCCTCCGCCTGAAGATCTCCGAGAAACTTTCCGAGATCCTCGGAATCGGATATAAATACGCCTATCTTTCGGAGCGTCTGAAAGCCTGTCTTTCGCGCAGTGAGCGCAAACTCCTTCTCGCCGCTCTCATCGCCGCCGATTTCGAGGGGGACCGCTCCTATATCCTCGCCCGCCTCGATTTCGGGAAGGAATTCTGCCTCGACGGGTTTTTCTCCTTCCGCCTCGGCTATCTCAGGGAGAAGTGGTCGTGCATCCTCGACTATATCCCGGGCGCTTTCTCCTCTTCCGACCTCGTGCGCTTCTGCGAGTACATGGTGGGGGAGAGCAAGCACCGCGTCTACCTCAAAGGCAACGTCGTGTTCGGGGAAAATCTCACGCCGCTCAGGAGGAGCCGTCTCATCGGCGAGGAGGACGTGAAGGCGGAGATCATGCTCTCGGACGCAGGGTTCGTCTACTGCCTCGGCGAGGTGGAGGAGTCGGTGGGAAATTTTCTGCAAAAATATTATGCGGAGCGCGCGATATTTTCTTGACAAACCCGTGCAAAGCGCGTACAATAAAAACCGCGAAAGACAAGTAGCGCCCCGTGCTCCGTCCCAGAGAGAGGATCCGCGGCTGGAAGGTCCTTACAGGCAGGGGAAACGCAAAACCGCTTTCGTGCCGTACCCAATCAAACGATAACGAGTGGTCCCGCGCGGAGCGGGGCAATTAAGGTGGAACCGCGCTCAAATGGCGTCCTTAAGTCTTCCCTTCGGGGGATCTTGAGGGCGTGTTTTTTATGTTCCGCGGAAAAAAGCCGCTTTCCCGTAAGAATTCGCTTGGATCCGCCCGTTCGGGGCAAAATAGGGTCAAAACAGGGGCGAAATAGCCCGAAAATCGCAATTTACATAGTACTATGCGTGGCATAATGCGTGGCATAGTACTCTGCTGAATCCAAAAATCCGACAACGGAGGTTAGGTTATGAACATCACATTGAAAAACGGAGACAGTCTCACGCTCGAAGACGGCGCGACGGCATACGCCGCGGCGCTCGCGATCTCCGAGGGCTTGGCGCGGGCGGCGGCTTGCGCGCGCGTGAACGGCGAGCTCGCCGATCTCTCCACGCCCTTGAAGGAGGGGGACTCGTTGGAGATCGTCACCCTCAAAGAGCGGGAAGGGTTGGAGGTCTACCGTCATACCTGCGCCCATGTGCTTGCGCAGGCGCTCAAAACCGTATTCCCCACCTGCAAGCTCGCGATCGGTCCCGTCATCGAGAACGGCTTCTATTACGACGTCGATTTCAAGACGCCCATCACCATGGAGGATTTCGGGAAGATCGAGGCGGAGATGAAGAAGATCATCAAGGCGAACCTTCCCATCGAGCGCTTCACGCTCGGGCGGGAGGACGCGCTCGCCCTCATGAAGAGTTTCAGCGAGGACTATAAGACGGAGATCATCCGCAACCTGCCCGAGGGAGCCGTCATCTCCTTCTACCGTCAGGGCGCGTTCACCGATCTCTGCCGCGGCCCTCATCTTCCCTCCACGGGGCGGATCAAGGCGTTCAAGCTCACTTCCCTTGCGGGCGCCTATTGGCGGGGAGACGAAAAGAACCGTATGCTCACGAGGATCTACGGGACGGCGTTCGCCAAAAAGGACGAGCTCGACGAGTATTTACAGCGTCTCGAAGAGGCGAAGAAGCGCGACCACAACAAGCTCGGGCGGGATCTCGGCATCTTCATGACGAGCGACGTCGTCGGGCAAGGGCTTCCAATCCTCATGCCCAAGGGGGCGAAGATCCTCCAGATCCTCTCCCGTTTCGTGGAGGACGAAGAGGCAAAGCGGGGCTTCATGATCACCAAGACGCCCAATATGGCGAAATCCGACCTCTATAAGATCTCGGGGCATTGGTCGCACTACCGCGATAAGATGTTCATCCTCGGCGAGATCGACGGGCAGGGCGAGGCGGTGAACAAGGGGGAGGAGATCATGGCGCTCCGCCCGATGACCTGTCCCTTCCAATACCAAATCTATAAGAACGGCCTCAAATCCTACCGCGATCTTCCCTGCCGCTATTCGGAGACGGCGACGGAGTTCCGCAAAGAGGCTTCGGGCGAGATGCACGGGCTCATCCGCGTCCGCCAGTTCACCCTTTCGGACGGGCACATCATCTGCACCAAGGAGCAGGTAGAGGGGGAATTCAAGCGCTGTCTCGATCTCTCCTACTATATCCTCGACTGCCTCGGAATGCGGGAAGACGTCACGTTCCGCTTCTCCAAGCGCCGCAAGGGCTCCGATAAGTATATCGACGACGACGAGGCGTGGGACAACACCGAAGCCATGATGAAGACCATCCTCGACGACCTCGCGCTCGACTATGTGGAGGCGGAGGACGAAGCGGCGTTCTACGGACCCAAGCTCGACGTCCAGATCAGAAACGTGTTCGGGAAAGAGGATACGCTCATCACCATCCAGATCGATTTCGCCGCAGGGCATTCCTTCGGCATGGAGTATGTGGACGCGGACGGCGTCAAAAAGACGCCCTATGTCATCCACCGCTCTTCCATCGGTTGCTACGAGCGCACGCTCGCCTTCCTCATCGAGAAATATGCGGGCGCCTTCCCGCTCTGGTTCGCGCCCGTGCAGGTCAAAGTGCTTCCCATTACCGACCGCGCCGCGGACTACGCCAATTCCCTCGTGGAAGAGCTCGCCATGCTCGGGATCCGCGCGGAAGCCGATCTCCGCAACGAGAAGATCGGAAGGAAGATCGTAGACGCCGAGAACGAGAAGGTGCCCTATAAGCTGGTCGTCGGCGACAAGGAAGTCGAGGAGGGCACGGTGTCCGTGAGAAAGCGTAGCGCGGGCGACATCGGCGCAATGCCGAAGACCGATTTCTTCGCCCTCGTCAAGAAGGAAACGGACGAAAAGACCATTTTTTAAGACGTTTGCGCGCGATACGCCCCGATTTTTCGGGGCGTATTGATTTTGCCGTACGGCGGGCGAATACGGCGCAGAGACGGAAAACTCGGAAAAAAGACTTTGTTCCCGCCGCGCTCGGTGAGACGTATTTCCGAAAAAAACAGAAAAATTTCATGGCGGACGGCGGAAAATCGGTTGACAAAGAGGGCGGAGGTATGGTAAAGTATATGCACGAAGCAGAGGTGAACCCTTCTCTCCGCGGCTGCAAGGGCGGCGCGGGTCAATAGATTTCCCCGGGAAAACGGCAGTTTGTATTTTGGGATCTCTATGGGTTTCGCCTGTGCGGAACCCATTATTTTTTGAGAGGATTATGGCAGCCAACAACAAGAATCAGAACCAGCTCAACGGCGAGATCCGCGACCGCGAGATCCGCGTCATCGGGTCCACGGGCGAAATGCTCGGCGTGATGTCTCCCCGCGAAGCGCTCCGTCTCGCGGAAGAAGAGGATCTCGACCTCGTCAAGATCTCCCCGAATGCCGTTCCGCCCGTATGCAAGATCATGGACTACGGCAAGTTCAAATTCGAGCAGGCAAAGAAGGACAAGGAGAACCGCCGCAACCAAAAGGTCGTCGAGCTCAAAGAAGTCCAGCTCTCCATGACCATCGACATCGGCGATCTCAACGTCAAGGCAAAGCAGGCGACCAAATTCCTCGAACAGGGGAACAAGGTCAAAGTGACGATCCGTCTGCGCGGCAGGCAAATGGCGCACGCCAACCTCGCGAAAGACGTCATCATGAACTTCTACGAGTCGCTCAAAGAGCTTGCGGTCATCGAAAAGCCCTTGAACCTCGAGGGAAGAAATCTCATTTTGATTTTGGGCCCCGTCAAAAAATAACGGCGCACCGTCAACGAGAAACATATAATTGGAGGATAAAATCATGCCCAAACAGAAATCGCACAGCGGTTCGAAGAAGCGCTTTTGGCTCACGGGCACCGGGAAAGTGAACCGGGCGCACGGCGGCAAGAACCACAAAGCGGAAACCAAGAACAGAAAGAGAAAGAGAAATCTTCGCCAGTCCACGCTCGTCTCCGAAACGCAGGAGAACACCGTGAAGAAGATGATTCCTTACAAGGACTAACGGGAGGGACAAGTCATGAGAATTAAAAGAGGCGTAAACGCAGTCAAGAAACGCAGAAAGATCTTCCGCCTTGCCAAGGGTTACTTCGGTTGCAAGAGCAAGAATTACAGGATCGCCCGTCAGGCGGTGATGAAGTCGCTCCAATACGCGTATGTGGGCAGAAAGAGAAGAAAGCGCGATATGCGCAATCTCTGGATCGCGCGGATCAACGCGGGCGCCCGCGTCAACGGGCTCTCCTATTCCCGCTTCATGCACGGGCTCAAAGTCGCCGGGATCGATCTCAACCGCAAGGTCCTTGCCGATCTCGCCGTGACCGACGCAGCGGGTTTTGCCGCCCTCTGCGAGAAGGCGAAAGCCGCACTGTAAGATAAAAAAGCCTTTTCCGAAAGGCTTTTTTCACATTTCATGGTCATCGTATCCAAGCAAAATCCCGCCGTCAAGGAGCTCGCCTCCCTCAAAGAGAAGAAGGGGAGGAAGGAGCGGGGGACCTTTCTCGTCGAAGGCGGTAAGATGGTTTCCGAGTGCGTGGAGAGCGGCATGGAGATCGTGCGCGTCGCCCTTCTTTCGTCGGGGGAACGCCCTGCATTCGCAGAGACCTCCTTTTTCAAAGACCGTCTCGATCCCTCCGCGCTCTTACTGCTCGGGGAGGACGCCTTCCGTGCAGTCTCGGATGAAAAGACCCCGCAGGGGATCGTCGCCGAGGTGAAGATCCCCAAGCACGCGGCGGTCCCGCCCAAGGCGCGCTGTCTGCTTCTCGACGGAGTCTCCGATCCCGCCAACGTGGGCGCGATCGTCAGAACTGCCGCCGCTGCGGGCTACCGCGAGATTTATCTTGCCGATTGCGCCGATCCGTACGCCCCCAAGAGCGTGCGGGCTTCGATGTCGGGCGTGTTCTACTGCAAGCTCATGCGAGGGACGCGGGAGGAGATCTTCGGGGCGCTCGAAGGGGTGCCGCTCGTCGCCGCGGACATGGCGGGGGAGGACGTCTTTTCCTTCCCTCCGCCCGGAATGTTCTGCCTCTGCATCGGGAACGAGGGGAACGGACTTTCGGAGGACGTACGCAGGCGCGCGGACTATACCGTCGCCATCCCCATGCAGGACCCTGTGGAGAGCCTCAACGCCGCGGTTTCGGCGGGGATCATGATGTACCTTCTCGGCAAAAATAAGATTGAAAGGAGATAAAAGATGTCAGGTCACAGCAAATGGCACAATATACAGGCAAAGAAGGGGAAGGCGGACGCCGCCCGCGGCAGGCTCTTTACCAAGATCGGCAGAGAGATCGCAGTAGCGGCAAAGGGGAATCCCAATCCCGCCACCAATTCCAAACTCGCCGACGTCATCGCGAAGGCGAAGGCGGCGAATATGCCCAACGACAACATCGAGCGCTCGATCAAGCGGGCGGCGGGCGAACTCGGCGACCGCGAATTCAAAGAGCTCACCTACGAGGGTTACGGCGCGGGCGGGGCGGCGGTCATCGTCACGACGCTCACCGACAACATCAACCGTACCGCGGGGGACGTGCGCGCCATCATGTCGAAGTGCGGCGGCTCGCTCGGAACGACGGGTTCGGTCTCCTATATGTTTGAAAACCGCGGGCTGATCGTCGTCGAGGCGAAGCCCGGGCTCACCGAGGACGAAGTCACCGAGCTTGCGATCGAGGCGGGCGCGGACGACGTCGTCCCCACCGGGGACGCATTCGAGGTCTACACGTCGCCCGAGAGCTTCTCCGAGGCGAGAAAATTCCTCGAAGGGAAGGGGCTCTCCTTCCTGCAAGCGGAGATCTCGATGATCCCGCAGAACAAGATCACCCTCGAAGGCGAAAAGCTCGACCTCTTTTTGAAGATGCTCGACAAACTCGAGGAGAACGACGACGTCCAGAACGTCTACCACAACGTCGATCTTCCCGAAGAGGAAGAAGAATAAACGGCTTCGGCGAAAGAAAAGCGCGCCGCCGTTCGCTCTGCGAACGGCGGCGCGCTTCCATTATACTTACTTTTGCTACGGCTTACTTCTTTCTCTCGATCTCGCGGATGGCGACATTGAGGAAATATTCCGCCGTGGAATTTTTGCGGATGATCTCCTTCGCGCCCTCGGGCGTGCACCAACGGATCTCCTCGATCTCCTCGTTGAGGGAGATCTCCCCGTCGTCGCAGAAGACGAGAAATCCGAGCATCAGAATATCCTTCGCGTCATGATAGCGCGAAGCGAGATATTTCCACTTGACGGCGTTGAGTTTCGTCTCCTCTTTGAGTTCCCGCGGGATCGTTTTTTCCGCGTTTTCCCCCTTCTTGATGTAGCCAGCGATCAGTTTATAGTCGGCGTCCCCGGTGTGGCGGGCGAGTAGGATCTTATTGTCCGAACGGCGGACGACCGCCATCGAAACGGCTACGGGAAAGAAGGGGAATTTGAATTTTTCGCATTTGCCGCAATAGGGGACAAGCCCCTCGTTTTCCATAAATCTGAGCGAAAGTTTTTCGCCGCAATCTCTGCAAAACATCTTCAACCTCCCCGATCGTTTCTTATTATCATACACCGAAATTGCAAAATTGTCAACCTATATTTGTGAAAAAAAAGCAAAAAAAGTGTAGAAATTTCAAAATCGGGAGAAGTTTGCGCGTTCTGAACGCCGTATGGGAAGGCGGAGAGGAAAGAGGGGAAAACTTGTCCGCATAAAATAAACAGAATCTCCCGCATATGGCGCAAGGATACTTGACAACCTTTCCTTTTCTATTGTATAATAATATGCAATTATGTTCCGTCTGCTTTTTTGGAAGAGCGCGGCGGGGCGCAAGGAGAAAGTATGCTGACTTCGATATGCGGGATAAATTGGGGAGATGAAGGAAAGGGCAAGATGGTGGACTTCCTCTCCGGAGAATACGACGTAGTTTGCCGTTATCAGGGCGGGAACAACGCGGGTCACACCGTGATCAACGAGCGCGGGAAATTCATCCTCAACCTGCTTCCCTCGGGGATCTTGCGCGAGAACGTGGTCAACGTCCTCGGGCTCGGAATGGTCATCGACATCAAGCACCTCACGGAGGAGGCGGACCGTCTCCGCGCAAAGGGGGTCAAGATCACGCCCGAAAACTTAAAGATCAGCGACAGGGCGGTCATCACGATGCCCTACCACGTCCTTTTGGATTGTTTGGAAGAGGACCGTCTCGCGGGCAAGAAATTCGGCTCCACCCGCCGCGGGATCGCGCCCGTCTATGCCGACCGCGCCATGAAGAAGGCATTCCGCATGGGCGAACTTCTCGATCCCGACCGTCTCTATGCGCGGGTCAAAGAGATCGTGGAGTGGAAAAATCTGACGGTGGAAAAGGGCTACGGGCACGAAGCGGTCTCCGCCGATGAGATGATCGGGTATCTCAAAAGGTACGGCGAACCGCTCCGCAACTACATTTGCGATACGGGGCTCTTCCTCAACGAAGCCCACCGCGCGGGCAAGAAGATCCTCTTCGAAGCCCAGCTCGGCGCGCTCAGGGATATCGACTACGGCATTCTGCCCTACACTTCGAGCTCGCTTACGATCGCGGCATACGCTCCCATCGGCGCGGGCGTGCCCAATCTGAAGCTCGACCGTTCGATCGGCGTCATGAAAGCCTATTCGACCTGCGTGGGCGAGGGCCCCTTTACCGCGGAGTATTTCGGTGAGAAGGCGGAAGAGCTCCGCGCGGCGGGCGGCGAGTACGGCGCGGCTACGGGTCGGCCGAGAAGGGTGGGGCCGTTCGACGTGGTCGCCTCCGCCTACGGGATTCGCTGTCAGGGCGCGGACGAAGTCTGCCTGACCAAGCTCGACATCCTCTCCATCTACGAGGAGATCGAGGTCTGCACGGCGTACGAACTCGACGGGAAGATCATCCATGAGTTCCCGTATCCCGACGCGCTCGACCGTTGCAAGCCCGTCTTCGAGAAGGTCAAAGGCTGGCATACGGACATCTCCGCCTGCCGCACGAAGGAGGAACTTCCCCGCGAAGTGTTGGACTATGTCGCCTTCATCGAGGAGCGTTGCAACTGTAAGATCACCTATATCGCGGTGGGCGCCGAGCGCGACGCCGTCATCCGTCTGAAATAATTTACCCACGGAGGGCAATCATGAAATATAATTTTATCAAAATGCAGGGTACGGGCAACGATTATATCTATTTCGATTGTCTCGACAATCTCGATTGTCTCGAATCGACCTTTAAGCGCCCCGCTCCTTTGGCGCGGCAGCTCTCCGACCGCCATTTCTCGATCGGCGGCGACGGGATCGTCCTCATGCTTCCGAGCGAGGTCGCCGACGTCAAGATGCGGATGTTCAACGCCGACGGAAGCGAGGGGATGATGTGCGGCAACGCGGTCCGTTGCGTCGCAAAATATCTCTATGACTTCCGCAAGGTCGATAAGCGGCGGGTCAACATCGAAACGGGCTCGGGCGTCAAGACCGTGTATATCAAGACGCAGAGAAGATCGGGCGAGGCGTTTGCCTTCACCGTGGATATGGGAAAACCCAATTTGCGGCCCGACCGTCTTCCCTCCGCATTCAGAGGGGAGACCGCGATCGGGCGCGAACTCGAAGTGGGCGGTAAGACCTATTCGGTCACCTGCCTCTCGATGGGCAATCCCCACTGCGTCGTCTTCGGCGACGATCCCGACCTTCTCGATCTCGCCTCGATCGGTCCGCTCTTCGAGCATCATCCCGTATTTCCCCTGCGCGTCAACACCGAATTCGTGCAGGCCGTGGGCAAGAACGAACTCAAAATGCGGGTCTGGGAACGCGGGAGCGGCGAGACCTTCGCCTGCGGGACGGGCGCGTGCGCGGCGGCGGTTGCCGCGATCTTAAACGGCCATGCGGAGCAGGGCGCGGAGATCACGGTCCATCTCAAAGGCGGCGATCTGAAAGTCGTATACACGGGGAAGACCGTTCTTCTCACGGGCGGCGCCGAGACCGTCTTCACAGGCACGATCGAACTTTGACCGGAGAGGTTGCAATGTCGAAATATATCTTTGTAACGGGAGGCGTCGTATCGGGGCTCGGAAAGGGGATCACGGCGGCGTCTTTGGGCAGACTTTTGAAGATGCGCGGCTACAAGGTCGCCTCCCAAAAGCTCGATCCCTATATCAACATCGATCCGGGCACGATGAGCCCCTACCAGCACGGGGAGGTTTTCGTCACCGAAGACGGCGCGGAGACCGATCTCGATCTCGGGCACTACGAACGCTTCATCGATGAAGACCTCAACAAGTTTTCCAATTTGACGACGGGCAAAGTCTATTGGAACGTCCTCACAAAGGAGCGCAACGGCGAATACCTCGGGCAGACGGTGCAGGTCATTCCCCATATCACCAACGAGATCAAGTCGTTCATCTATCAGGTCGGCAAGACCACGGGCGCCGACGTCGTCATCACCGAGATCGGGGGGACGACGGGAGACATCGAGAGCCAGCCCTTTTTGGAGGCGATCCGTCAGGTCGCGCGGGAAGTGGGCAGGGAGAACTGCTGCTTTATCCACGTCACCCTCGTGCCCTACATTTCGGGCTCCTGCGAATTCAAGAGCAAACCCACCCAGCACTCCGTCAAGGAATTGCAGGGGATGGGCATCTTCCCGGACATCATCGTCGCCCGCGTGGACGCCCCGATGCCCGACGCCATCCGCGAGAAGATCGCGATGTTCTGCAACGTCTCGCCCGACTGCTGTATCGAAAATCTTACCGTCCCCGTCCTCTATGAGGCGCCCATGATGCTCGAGCGGAGCAACCTGTCTACGACCGTCTGCCGTATCCTTCATCTCGACCCCAAGACGATCGACACGCGCGAGTGGGAAGAGATGCTCGGGCGTATCCATGCCCGCAACAAGACGGTCAAAATCGCGCTCTGCGGCAAATATGTCCGCCTGCACGACGCCTATCTTTCGGTCGCCGAAGCGCTCGCGCACGGCGGGTTCGAGACGGGCGCAAAAGTGGAGATCGAATGGGTGGACACCGAAAGTCTCACCGAAGAAAACGTAGCCGAAGTTCTCGGCGGCGCAGACGGGATCCTGATCCCGGGCGGCTTCGGCGTACGCGGGATCGAGGGGAAAGTCGCGGCGTGCAAATACGCCCGCGAGCACAATATCCCCTTCCTCGGGATCTGCCTCGGAATGCAGGTCGCCGTCATCGAATACGCCCGCAACGTATTGGGGATCAAGGACGCGAACTCCTCCGAATTCTTCCCCGAGGGCAAGCATTCGGTGATCGATCTGATGCCCGACCAGTACGGCGTCAAGATGGGGGGGACAATGCGCCTCGGCGCCTATCCCTGCGTCGTCAAAGGTCCCCTCATGAAGAAGGCTTACGGCGCAGAACTCGTCTATGAGCGCCACCGCCACCGCTTCGAGTTCAACAACGAATACCGCGCCGCGATCGAAAAGGCGGGGATGACCATAGCGGGGACCTCTCCCGACGGCGCCCTCTGCGAGGCGGTGGAGATCCCGTCGAACGATTTCTTTGTGGGCGTGCAGTTCCACCCCGAATTCAAATCCCGTCCCAACAGCGCCCATCCGCTCTTTCGGGAATTCATCCGCGCCGCAGGGCGGAAATGAGGCGGTTTCATGAAGATCAATTCGCATTTTCTCGACCTGAAAGATAATTATCTCTTCTCGACCGTAGGCGCCAAGACGGCGGCTTACCGTGCCGCGCATCCCGAAAAAGACGTCATACGGCTCTCCATCGGGGACGTCACCCGTCCCCTTGCGCCCGTCGTCATCGAAGCGATGCGGCGCGCCTTAGACGATCTTTCCCGCACGGAGACCTTCAAGGGCTACGGTCCCGACCGCTATGTCTATGCCTACGAGCCCCTGCTCGCCTCCATCCGCGATAGCTATGCCCGCAAGGGGGTCGCGGTATCCTTCGGCGAGATCTTCGTCTCGGACGGCGCCAAGTCCGACTGCGGCAACCTCCTCGAGCTCTTTTCCGCAGACAACACCGTCCTCATTCCCGATCCCGTCTATCCCGCCTATCTCGACGCCAACATCATGGCGGGGCGGCGGATCATCTTTGCGGACGCCAACGAGGGCAACGGCTTTTTGCCCATGCCGGACGAATCCGTAAGACCCGATCTCATCTATCTCTGTTCGCCCAACAATCCCACGGGCGCCGCATACAGCCGCGCACAGCTCAAAGCGTGGGTGGATTACGCAAACCGTCTCGGCGCGGTGATCCTCTACGACGCGGCGTACGAATATTTCATCGAGGACGATCTGCCCCGCTCCATCTTCGAGATCGAAGGCGCGCGGGACTGCGCGATCGAGATCTGTTCCTATTCCAAGACGGCGGGATTCACGGGCGTCCGTTGCGGCTACACGGTGATCCCCGATACCCTCGAGCGGGGAGGCGTCAAGCTCAACAGGATGTGGGCGCGCCGCCAGTCCACCAAGTTCAACGGCGTCTCCTATGTTACCCAGATGGGGGCGGCGGCTGTCTTTACCGAAGAGGGCGAGCGGCAGACGCGCGAGAACATCGCCTATTATAAGCGCAACGCCGCGATGATCGGCGAAACGCTTTCCTCTCTCGGGATTTGGTATACGGGAGGGATCAACTCTCCCTATGTTTGGATGAAATGTCCCCGCGGGATGGATAGTTGGAGTTTTTTCGACTATCTTCTCGAAAACGCCAACGTCGTCGGCACGCCCGGCAGCGGGTTCGGCAAAAACGGGGAGGGCTTTTTCCGTCTGACGGCGTTCGCCACGGCGGAGAACACTGCCGAGGCTTGCCTGCGGCTCAAAACAATTTTGAAATAAGCTGGATAACGGAATGGACTGTTCAAGAAGTGCGGGGATCCTCCTGCATATCTCCTCTCTTCCGGGGGCGTACGGCATCGGCTCTCTCGGCAAGGAGGCATATCGCTTTGCCGACCGTCTGAAAAAGGCGGGGGTCCGCTATTGGCAGATCCTCCCCCTCGTGCAGACGGGCTTCGGCGATTCTCCCTACCAGTCGGTTGCCTGCGATTCGGGCAATCCCTATTTTATCGACCTCGGGCTCTTGGCGAAGGACAAGCTCCTCACCAAGGAAGAAGTGCGGGGCGCGCGGACGGCGGATATGGACTTCGGCGCCCTCTATGAAAAGCGCTACGCCCTCCTCAGGAAGGCGTTCTCCCGCTTCGCCTTCGACAACGAGAAGTTCCGCGCCTTCGTCAAAAAGGGCAGGTTCGAGGATTACGCCCTGTTCATGACCGCCAAGACGGTATACGGCGGCACCTTCTGCGATTGGGACGAGGGGCTCAAACGCCGCGATCCCGCCGCGCTCGAGGCGCTCCGCACCGACCGTCACGAGGAATACCTCTTTTGGCAGTTCCTCCAATATAAGTTCTGGGAACAGTGGGACGCGCTCCATGCCTACTGCGCCCGACTCGGCGTCCGCTTGATCGGGGATATCCCGCTCTACGTCGCGTACGACAGCGCAGACGTCTGGGCGCACCCCGAACTCTTCAAGCTCGGCGAAGACTTAAAACCCGTCAAAGTCGCGGGGGTCCCGCCCGATTATTTCTCGGAGGAAGGGCAGTTGTGGGGGAATCCCGTCTACCGCTGGGAAGCGCACGAGGCTTCTTCCTTCCAATGGTGGACGGGCCGTCTGAAAACCGCTCTCTCGACCTACGATCTCGTCCGGATCGACCACTTCCGCGGCATAGACCGCTACTATGAGATCGACGCAGACGCTTCGACCGCCCGCGCGGGCGAATGGTGCGACGGGCCCAAAGAGCGCCTCTTCGAACATCTCGGGAAGGACCGTTCCCGCATCATCGCCGAAGATCTCGGCGTCATCGACGACGGAGTCCGTTCCCTTTTGAAGAGGACGGGCTTCCCCGGCATGAAGGTGCTCCTCTTTGCCTTCGACGGCAATGAGACCAACGAGTATCTTCCCAAAAATATCGGGGAGAACTACGTCGTCTACACGGGCACGCACGACAACGACACCGTCCGCGGCTATCTCGATTCGCTCTCTCCCGAAGAATACATTCTGCTCCGCTCCCGCGTAGCGGCGGCGTTGGAGGAAGAGGGGATCCTCGTCGGATTGGGCGCGCACGGAGAGGGGATGTGCGAGGCGTTTGTCCGTCTTGCGCTCGCCTGCCGCGCCCGCCTTGCGGTCATCCCGATACAGGATATTTTGGGGCTCGGAAGCGATTCGCGCATGAACGCTCCCGGCACCGACGGCGGAAATTGGAGATTCCGTCTCACACGGCAACCTTCCGCCCGTTTTATGGGCAGGTTGAAGAAAATGATAAAAATTTATCGGAGGTAAGTTGTATGGCAAAGGAAAAGAAGGGCTTCTGGAAGGAATTCAAGGAGTTCATCACGCGGGGCAACGTTCTCGACATGGCGGTCGGCATCATCGTCGGCGGCGCATTTACGGCGATCATCACCGCGCTCGTGAACAACATTCTCACGCCCCTTCTGCAAATGATCCCCGGCATGGGGGAGGACGGATTCGGCGCACTGCAAGTCGTACTGCGTTCGGCGGCGGTCGATCCCACGACGGGTGCGGTCCTTTCCGAGGCGGTCGTGCTCGACTTCGGCGTCGTCATTTCCGCGATCATCTCCTTCCTGCTGACGGCGTTCGTGCTCTTTTTGATCGTGCGTACGGTGAATAGGATCCGCCGCAGAGCCGAGGAAGTGAAGGCAAAGAAGGAAGCCGAGGAAGCCGCGAAGAAGGAGGCGGAAGAGGTCGCCGCGAAGGCCGCCGAGCCCGCTCCCGAGCCCGTTCCGCCCGCACCCACCACGGAAGAGCTCCTCGCCCAGATCCGCGATCTCTTGGCCCGGCAAAACAAGGAATAAACTTCAAACGTTTCCCGCCCGACGGTTTCAGCCGTCGGGCGGTTTTCTCTACCATTTATAAGTTCTGCTTATGACAAATATAAATATTGATGAAAATTCACGGCGGGGAAATCTCTCTTGAAACGTTTGACTTTGCGCGGGAAAATCCCTATAATATGAGATGATTTTCAGGGCGCGGCGGGCTCCGCCGCACACGTTCAAACGGAATTACTTTTTGCGGAGATAGAAACGACATGAACGTCACGGAATTGTTTGCAAGCAACGTTTTCAACGATGAGGTCATGAAGAACTCCTTGCCCAAAGAGGTCTACAAGTCTCTCCGGAAGACGATCGACGAAGGCGAACCTCTCGATACCTCCATTGCGAGCGCGGTCGCCAATGCGATGAAGGATTGGGCGGTGAAGAAGGGGGCGACCCATTACACCCACTGGTTCCAACCCCTCACCAATCTGACGGCGGAGAAGCACGACAGCTTTATCGAGCCCTCGGGCGACAGGGTGATCCTCCAGCTGACGGGAAAATCCCTCATCGTCGGCGAACCGGACGCCTCGTCCTTCCCCTCGGGCGGCACGCGCGCGACCTCGGCGGCGCGCGGCTACACCGCTTGGGATCCCACGTCTCCCGCCTTCGTCAAGGAGGGGACCCTTTACATCCCCACCGTATTCGTCTCCTACACGGGCGAGACCCTCGATAAAAAGGCGCCCCTGCTCAAATCCATGACCGCGCTCGACCTTCAGGCGAAGCGGCTCTTGAAGCTGTTCGGCGTCGAATGCAGGAAGGTCGCCACGACGGTGGGCCCCGAGCAGGAGTACTTCCTCGTGGACCGCGAAGTCTACGACCGCCGCAAGGACCTCATTTTAACGGGCAGGACGCTCTTCGGCGCCCATGCCGTCCGCGGGCAGGAGCTCGAAGATCACTATTTCGGCTCGCTGAAAACCCGTATCTCCGAGTATATGCGCGATCTCGACGAGACGCTTTGGAGCTACGGCATCTTTGCCAAGACCAAGCACAACGAAGTCGCCCCCGCCCAGCATGAGCTTGCGCCCGTCTTTACGACGACCAACGTCGCCGTAGACGACAACCAGCTGACGATGGAGCTCATGAAAAAGGTCGCGAAAAAGCACGGGCTCGTCTGTCTGTTGCACGAGAAGCCCTTCGAGGGGGTAAACGGTTCGGGCAAGCACAATAATTGGTCGCTCTCCACCGATACGGGGCTCAACTTGCTCGACCCGGGCGAAAATCCCGAGAACAATCCCCGCTTCATGCTCATTCTCGCCTGCGTGATCGCCGCCGTCGATACCTATCAGGGGATCCTGCGCGCTTCCGTCGCCTCCGCGGGCAACGACCACCGTCTCGGCGCGGACGAGGCGCCGCCCGCTATCCTCTCGGTCTACCTCGGCGACCAGCTCGGTGCCTTGGTCGATTCCATCGTGATGGGAAGGCAGTATGTGCCCAAGAAGGCGATCCCGGGCTCGATCGGCGTGCCCGAATCGCCCATTTTCCCCATCGATACGACCGACCGCAACCGCACCTCGCCCTTTGCGTTTACGGGCAACAAGTTCGAATTCCGTATGTTGGGCTCGCAGGCGTCGGTGGCCGACCCCAACATCGTGCTCAACACCATCGCGGCGCAGGCGTTCTCGGAGGCAGTGGACGCGCTCGAAGGGGCAAAGGATTTCGGGAAGGCGTGCAAACAGTACACGGAGAAGCTCCTCAAAGACCATTACCGCATCATCTTCAATTACAACGGTTACGGTCCCGATTGGGAACCCGAAGCGGAGCGCAGGGGGCTTCTCAACAACAAGACGACCGCCGACGCCGTCCCCGAATTCTTCAAACAGGAGAACATCGACGTCTTCGTGAAGCAGGGCGTATACACCGAAAAAGAGGTCGTCGCGCGCGCCAAGATCCAGCTCGAAAATTACGTCAAGACCATCCGCATCGAAGCGAAAACGATGGCTGAGATCGTAAAAAAAGACATTTATCCCGCCGTCGTCGGATACACCGAGAAGGTGTGCTCCGCGATCTCCGCAAAGCGTGCCGTGAGCGAAAAATTGCACTGCAATGCGGACATGGTACTCGCCGAACGCCTCTCACGGCTCAGCGACCAGCTGATGAGCGCGACGGAAAAATTGGAAAACGACCTTGCGAAGGTCCCCGATCCCGAGATCGAAGCGTCGAAAGAAATGGCACATACGATCGTCCCCGACATGGAGGAAGTCCGCGCCTACGCCGACGAGCTCGAGACCATCACGGCGTCCTCCGCGTGGCCCTTCCCGACCTACGTCGATCTTCTTTACAGCGTCCGCTGAATCCGCTTTCCGATCAAAAAGCGCGCAGGTTCTCCTGCGCGCTTTTGCCTTTTATACGGTAGTTTATAGGATCACTTCATGCCCCGTTTCGGCGGAGCGGTAGACGGCGTCGAGGATCCGCATGATCTCCACGCCGTCTTCGGCGGACGCCCGCACTTCCGCCCTGCCGCGGATCGCGTCCACAAAGGCGTCCACCTCCCTTTGGAAGGCGATGTCCCAATCGAAGGAGGTATCCGCGGCGATCGAAACGTTTGTGAGGTATCCGTTCTGTTCGGTGTAGAGCTTGAAGCCGTTCGTGAGGTCGGCGCCGCCCTTGGTCCCGAAGAGCTCCACCTTGGTCTCGTCTTGGCAGAGATTGAGGGTGAATCCCACTTGAAGGTCGAGCACCGCGCCGTTTTCGAAGCGGATGAGCGCGGTCGCAAAGTCTTCGACGTCGCACACGTCGTCTTTGGAGACCGAAGCGGCGCTGTAAACCCGTCCCGTACGGATATGGCGGCGGTCGCCAAGTTTACGGAAGGTCGCGCCATAGACGGAGACGGGCTTCACGTTGCCCATGAGATAGCGGACGAGGTCGATGAAGTGTACGCCGAGGTCGATGAGGGGACCGCCTCCCGAGCGCGACTTATCGCCGAACCAGCCGCCGGGATTGCCGTTTCTGCGTACGCAGACGGCGCGGGCATAGTAGATCTCGCCGAACTCCTCCGAAAAGCGGCGGGCAGTGGCGGCGTCCCTGCCGAAGCGCCTGACGAAGCCGATTTGCAGCACGCGGTTGTTCTTTTCGGCGGCCGCTTGCATGGTGCGCGCTTCTTCGGCGTTGAGCGCCATGGGCTTTTCGCAGAGGACGTGCTTCCCCGCTTCGAGGGCGGCGATCGCCGCGCCCGCATGGGCGGAGTTCCAGGTACAGACGCTCACGGCGTCGATCTCGGGCATCTCCCTCAGCATTTCGTTGTAGTCGGAAAAGAGTCTGCCGACGCCGTACTCCTTGCCGCGGCGGGAAAGGGTCTCGGGGTCGATGTCGCACAGGGCGACGAGGTCAGTCTCGGGATTGTTGAGATAGGAGCGGATGTGCACGGGGGATATATTTCCCGCTCCGATCACGGCGACGTTCAAAGGTTTCATAGCGTCCTCCTTAGATTCTTTCTTTCAGGAAGCGGACGGCGCGCCCGATGTCTTCCGCGGGCTTCTCGCCGCATTCCCGTTCGACGGTCAGAAATCCGTCATACCCGATGTCGCGGAGCGCGGCAAGATAGGCGTTCCAATCCACGCCGCCCTCTCCGAGGGGGACCTCTTCGAACGCCCCCGCAGGTGCGGGAGGGATCCCGTAAAAGTTTGCGGCATAGATACGGCGGGGGTCTACGGCAATCTTGCGGATCCCGTCCTTGGCGTGCGTATGGACGATGTAGTCCCTTAGGAGGTAGACCGCCGCGGCGGGATCGTCACCCGAACACATGACGAGGTTGGCGGGGTCGAGATTGACGCTTACGCCGCGGCTTGAGAGCCCGTCGAGGAACCGCTTCAAAAGGGCGGCGGGCTCGGGACCCGTCTCCACAGCAAAACGCCCGCCGACGCTGTCTGCGAAATCGGCGAGCTCTTTGCATACGCTCTGCATGGTGCGGTATTGCGGGCACGTCTCATCTTCGGAGACGGCTCCGATGTGGGTGGTGACAATGGAGGTGCCGAGGTCGAGAGCGGTCTCCATCACCAATTTTTCGCGGTCGATGAGGGCGCGGCAACTCTCGGGACGGTAAAACATCTCACAGCCGAAATCTCCGCAGACTGCGGAGAGGACGAGCCCTTCTCCCTCCAAAATACGGCGGACTTCCCGCTTTTCCGCCGCGGTCATATCCGCATGGACGACGCCGTTCGCATAGATTTGAACGCCGTCCGCTCCCGCTTCGCGCGCGGCGCGCGCCGCTTCGGGAAAGTCCAAACGGAAACTTTCGATCATCGCTCCGATCTTCATCATTGCCTCCATTAAGGTTATGCTCCGATCATACCATATCCCGAGGGGGCAGACAATAGGATTTCTTCGCGAGACCTTGTCAAAAAATATTTATTTTGCCCAACGTTTACGGGCGCGGTAGTAGGTATTGGCGCTTTCGAATCCGCAGGCGGAGAGGATTTCGTCGAGCTTGCAGTTCCTTCCGTCCGTATACGCCGCGGCGCGCTGGATGCGCAGACGGTTGAGATAATCCTTGAAGTGCATCCCCGTATAGCGGTTGAAGAGCGCGGAAAAGTAAGTCGCGCTGTACCCGAACGTCTCGGCGACGGTGGCGATGCTCAGTTTTTCCGCATAGTGCTCGTCGAGATAGGCGAGGATCTCGGCGATGCGGTTGGATTCATGCCGTCCGCGCTTGGGCTCGGTCGGATAGATCTCCGCAAGGGTGCCGAGGAATACGTCGATATACCCCGCGATGACCAGACGGCTCTTGCCTGCCGCCGCGCGGAGGGAATCGATGAGGGAGAGGATCTCCCCCGAACGTTCGGTCTTGGGAAGGAAATTGGGGAGCTTGCCGCCCCATTCGCGGAAGCGCGCGGTGTACTCCTCGCTCATCATGACGACCGTCACCTCGGAGGAGCCGACGGGTTCGTAAAAATGGATATCGAGGCTTCCGCTTACCGCAAATTCGCCCGCGGTGAGCTCGCGCGCCGTTCCGTTGATGACGACCCGCTCCCTGCCTGCGCGCACGGCGATGATCTCCGTGCAGTTGTGGAAGTGGGCGGAGGTCAGATTGTCCGCCGAATCCATTACGTTGAAATAATAAGTGTCGTCCGCACATTTCTCGTAATACGTTTGGTCCATGATCCACCTCTCCATATAATTTCATACGGATTATATCATAAAATAAGGTGAGAATCAATAGTTTGCCGAAAAGTTTTAAGAATATTTTTTCATTTTCGGGCGGGGCGGCGGAGGGGGAAGGCTGTCAGAAGCAGACGTTTTCCGCATAGAATGGAACAGCGGCACAAGCCGCATTTCTACGGAGGTTCAAAAGAAATGTGTAACCAATCGATCGGTTGTAATTTGATGAACGGCGTGTTGAACGCGCTTGAAAATCTGTTTTCCACCGCGCCCTACTGCAATGGCGGCGGGCACGGCGGTTGCGGATGCAACAACGGCAACCGGAATTTTGCAAACGGCTTCATCACGGGCGTCAACGCCGCCAATGCCGCCAATAATATAAACGGCGGATGCGGCTGCAACGGGAACGGGAACTGGAACGGAAACGGCGGTTGCGGATGCGGTTGCAACGGGAACGGGAACAACGCCGTCCCCTTCGCAAACGGCCTCGGCGGCGATCTCAGCGGGTATACGGGGTGCGGTTGCCCGACCAACGACTGCTATTACGCCCGCCAATACGCCCTCTATCCCTTCAACAACGGCGGAAACAACGGCTGTAACTGCTTTTAAGCGGGAAGAAATCTTGATTGAAGAGGGGCGGCGCCGCATTCGCGGCGCCGCCTTCAACTTGTTTCGGATTTTCCGCCCTGTACTTCGAAGCTGTCACGATTTTCGCCGCGCCGCGATACAATGGAATGTATGCGCATCTGTTTTTCAACGGGCGGAAGTCTCGAGGATTTTTCTACGAAATACGCAAGCCGGGCGGATGTCGTCTGTCTCTCGTTTCAGGCGCTCGGCGAAGTGAGCTATGAGCGGGAGCTCAAAGGGGAGACGGCGCTGTTCGAGGACGTCGCCGTGCTCTCGCGCGAGCTGGACTGCGTGGTCGTCTGCGGATGTTATACCGACGCGCGCGGCGCCAAGCGTAAATCGGTCGTCGTCGCCGAAAAGGGGAGGATTTTGGGCGTGTCGGACGCGGTCAACCGCGTAGACGGCGGTCCCTACCGTAGCGGCGCGGGGATCAAGATCTACGATACGGGCGTGGGGAAGCTCGGCGTCATCGTGGCGGACGATCTCTTCTTCCCGCGGGTGGCGGAGACCCTTTCCCTCTGCGGCGCGGAGCTGATCCTGTGCGTCTTGGAGGAGTTGGACGGGACGCT
>CANQXA010000017.1 GCA_947627765.1 uncultured Clostridia bacterium | reverse complement strand
GATACGTTTGTGAACGCAATTTACCTCTACGACGATTATGCTCTCATCACCTGCAACTACAAGGACGGAACAATTCGCATCTCGTTAGAGGAAATCGAGCGTTCGGATTTGTTATCAAATGGTGTACCACACAAGCCCTGCGCCGTGTTCGGCGCAGGGCTTGCGTTATACCGATTATAAAAATGTCTGTTCACAGAAAACGGCCGTACCATGTCCGAGGTACGGCGTTTGATTTTCAGTCCGATACCATGCCCGCAACCGATCGAAGATGATCCCGAAAGGGAGGGCGCGGAGGTCAAAGGGAAATTTGTTCTCTTTTTTTCTGCAATTTCTTTACATTCCGCTTCGCGCCGTGTTATAATTTGTACGAACTCAATCCAAGGAGAATGACTATGAAACCGCTCGGTCCCGATTCCGTCGTCCTCACGGACGGATTTTTCAAAGAAGTCGTTGGGCGAAACGCCGAAGTTTCCCTCATGAACATCTACCGCAGGTTCCAACCCACCCGTTTTGCGGCGCTCGACTGCGTCAAACGCGACCCGCCCTCGCACATCTTCTTCGATTCGGACGTCGCAAAGTGGTTGGAGAGCGCGGCGTACCTCTCCGTCCGCTATCCCTCCGAAGCGATCGCGAAGATCGTCGGTGAGACGGTTGGAAAGATCGTCGCCCACCAGCTTCCCTGCGGGTATTTCAACAGTTACTATCAGGTCTACAAGCCCGACAGGATCTTCTGCGAGCGCACAGAGCACGAATTGTACTGCGCGGGGCACCTCATCGAGGCGGCGGTCGCGCTCGACGGGACGGGTCTCAACAAAGAACTGCTCCCCGCCATGAGGAAGTATGCAGACTATATCTATGAGCGGTTTTACGTCAAGCGGGACGCGGCGTTCGTCACCTGCGGGCACCCCGAGATCGAGCTCGCCCTCATCAGATTGTACGAGCACACCAAGGAGGAAAAATACCTTCGGCTCGCGAAGTTTTTCCTCGACGAACGGGGGACGCGCGCCGAGGAGATCTACCCCGGGCGGGAGCCGCAGTACGACCAGACCCATCTCCCCGTGCGCGAGCAACGCGAGGCGGTGGGGCACGCCGTCCGCGCGATCTACCTCTACATCGCCATGGCGGACGCGGGCAGGCTCACGCACGACGACGCCCTCATCGACGCCGCAAAAACGCTGTTCCGTAGCATCGTAGACCAAAAAATGTATATTACGGGCGGGACGGGCTCCAACTATGTGGGCGAATGGTTCACCGAGCCGTACGACCTCCCCAACGAATACGCCTACGCCGAGACTTGTTCCGCGATCGCGCTCGCCCTCTTCTGCGGCAGACTTTCCAAGATCGAAAACCGCGCCGAGTACCATGAAGTCTTCGAGCGCGTCCTCTGCAACAACATTTTGGCGGGACAGTCGCTGAGCGGCAAGGGATTCTTCTATACCAATCCCCTCGAGACCAACCTTCCGCATTTGAAATTCGCGCACGAGCACGCCGTTCCCTATCAGCCGATCGCCGAGCGCGTTGAGCTCTTCGACTGCTCCTGCTGTCCGCCCAATCTCACCCGCTTCTTCGGGCAACTCGAAACCGCCCTCTACGGCGAGGAAGAAAGCGCGCTCCTCGTCAACCAATATCTCTCTTCGAAGGTATCCATCGCGGACATGGTACTGTTGTTGCAGTCGGAATACCCCCTCGGCGGGCACGTCCGCATCGACGCGGAGGGCACGGGCACCCTCAAACTCCGCATCCCCGCATGGAGCGGAAAACCGACCTGTACGGTCAACGGCAAGCCCTATCCCATCCGCCCGCGCGGGAAGTATTTCACCGTGAAGATCGAAGGAAAAACTGAGATCGCGCTCGACCTCGATCCCCGTCTCAGATTCGTCTACGCCAACGAGCGCGTGACGGAAAACAGCGGCCGCCGCGCCGTCGAATACGGCCCGCTCGTGCTCTGCGCCGAGGGCGTCGATAACGGCAGTGCGCTCCGCAATCTCTCGGTCACTTCCCTTCACGGCGAGCGGAGGACGGAAGGGGGGATCCCGTGCTTCCTGCTCCCTGCCGAACGTCTCACGACGGACGGCGCGTTGTACTCCCGCAAAAAGCCCAAAAAGGTCCCCTGTACCGTCAAACTCATCCCGTATTACGCATGGGCGAACCGCGGCGAGACGGATATGCAAATCTGGTTTCTCGCTTGAACCGGTCCGCAACCGCAAAGAGATCGGACGGAAATTGCATCATAGACCTCTTTTTGCGACCGCGCCGCGGCATCCCGCCGTCTCAGCGGAATTCGCAGGTGACCGAGTGGTCGTTGATGACGCCGATGCCCTGTAAATAGGAGTATACGATTGTCGGTCCCGCATAGCGGAAGCCGCGTTTTTTGAGCTCCGCGCTGACTTTTTCCGAGAGCGCGTCCTTTGCGGGCATTTGGTCTTCGTCCGACAGCCGGTGGTCGATCGTTTTGCCGTCCGTAAAACTCCAGATGAAGGCGTCGAAACTGCCGAATTCCTCCTGCACTTTGAGGAACGCCCGCGCGTTGGAGATCGCCGCCGCGATCTTGTTGCGGTTGCGGATGATGCCGCGGTCCTGCATGAGCGCTTCGATCTTCTCTTCGCCGTACGTTGCGACGATGTTCGGGTCGAACCCGTCAAACGCCCTGCGGAAGTTCTCTTCCTTGCTCAGGATGAGGTCCCAATTCACCCCCGCCTGCATTCCTTCGAGCACGAGCATGGCGAAGAGTTCGCCGTCGCGATGTTCGGGCTTGCACCACCTTGTATCGTGATAGAGCAACGATTTTCCCGAGAGGGGGGAAGGTTTCGCCCCAAAACTGAAATGACACCGTTTCTTTTCCATACCCCGATTATACCATAATGTGTTCTTTCATGCAAGCGCACGCGATGAAAACGCACAGACCCCGCCCCCTCGTCATTCTGAGGGGCAACGCCCCCGAAGAATCCCGATGGTCAATGTCGGACTTCGTACCTCGGGATCCTTCGGCTTCGCCTCAGGATGTCGGACCCCCTCCGTTGGAGGGGGGTAGGGGGGTGGGCAGTAAACGCCCGCCCCTCATGTCATTCTGAGGAAGCGAAGCGACCGAAGAATCCCGCCGGTCGATGTCGGACTTCGTACTTCGGGATCCTTCGCATACGCTCAGGATGACGGACCCCCTCCATTGGAGGGGGGTAGGGGGGTGGGCAGTAAACGTACGGGCTCCCTCATGTCATTCTGAGGAAGCGAAGCGACCGAAGAATCCCGATGGTCGATGTCGGACTTCGTACTTCGGGATCCTTCGCATACGCTCAGGATGACGGACCCCCTCCCACGGAGGGGGGTAGGGGGGTGGGCAGCAAACGTACGGGCTCCCTCATGTCATTCTGAGGGGGCAACGCCCCCGAAGAATCCCGTCGGTCGATGTCGGACTTCGTACCTCGGGATCCTTCGCTTAGCTCAGGATGACGGACCCTCTCCCACGGAGGGGGGTAGGGGGGTGGGCATTCCCTGTCGCCGCAACGGGCAGGATGTCGGCAAAAGGAAAGTGCCCGCCAAAAGGCGGGCACTTCGAAATGTCGCTTTGCCGCGACGCGGTGGTGGGGACAACGGGACTCGAACCTGTGACCTCACGCATGTGAAGCGTGCGCTCTAACCAGCTGAGCTATGCCCCCGAGTCACACACTTATTGTACACGGTTCCCGCGCGCTTGTCAACCGTTTTTCTTACGTCGGGAAAAATTTTTCGGAAAGGCAGACAAAATCGCTTGCTTTTTTCCGCCGATGTGATATAATGACTTAGCAAGTGTGCGTTGATCGAAAATCGCAAGGGAGGAAGGTCCTTTGCGGATGACAAGGGGAACGATGGCGCCCGGTCGCGGGAATGCGGCGGGAACGGCTAAGGACGCAACTTGCACATTCCATGGGGATATAGCTCAGCTGGTAGAGCGCTGCGTTCGCAACGCAGAGGTCACGCGTTCGAGTCGCGCTATCTCCACCACGAAGGGACGGCAAAGCCGTCCTTTTTTTTCGTGGCGGGGATAGCGCGCATGAGAAAGTGTGTACGCGTTCGCCCCGACATGACGAAAAAAGGGGGGGATGCCCACCCCCCTACCCCCCCTCCGCAGGAAGGGGTTCGCGTTTTACCCCCTCCATTGGGGAACGCCGCCCAACTCACCCCCTCCGTGGGAGGGGGACAAAGGGGGTGGGGCGGCAAACACGCGGGGAGCCCCCGTGTCATTCTGAGGAAGCGGAGCGACCGAAGAATCCCCTTGGTCAATGTCGGACTTCGTACTTCGGGATCCTTCGGCTTCGCCTACTTCGCCTTCGGCTCGTGCCGACCTTAGTATTAAAAGAAACTTCGGTCGGGGCAGGATGACGGGTAAGACGGACTTCGTACTTCGGGATCCTTCGGCTTCGCCTACTTCGCCTTCGGCTCGCCCCGACCTTAGTATTACAAATAGAAACTTCGGTCGGGGCAGGATGACAGAAGGGTGGGGCAGGATGACGGTGGAAAACGGCGGAGGGTCGGAGGCGCGAAGGGGGACTGAGAATAGCCGCGAAAGGGGACATATTATATAGTTCGCGCACGAGGGACCGAAATTCATTCATTAAGTTAATAAAAAGAAAAAAATTTTAATTTTTCAGTAAAAAATTTTCATAAAACCATTGACAAAATGAGAAGAATGGTGTAATATTGTGACAAAGAAAAAATGTTATCGATGTCATTTTGTGAAGAGGGAACACCCGATTCTTTTTTTGGGACAATATGAAATCGATACCATATTTTCGGGCGCCGTACTTTCCCGCTATTTTTTTCCGAAAAAATGTCATCGATGTCATACCGATGGTACGATCTCCCCACTAAGCGGAAGAATAGGGGAGGGAAAACGGCAAAGACTAATTTCAAAACGGAGGATCCAAGATGAAAAAACTGTTGGCGATCGGGCTTGCTGCGGTCACCTCGCTCTCCCTTCTTTCCTTTGCGGGCTGCGGAGGCGGAGGGGGCGGAAAAGTCGAAGCGGGTGCGACGAAAGTCGTTGTCTACCTGCAAGACTTCGAGGCATGGAGCAACGAGCACATGAACAAGATGATCGACGAATTTAACTCCAACCTCGAGGACGGCATCCAGCTCGAAGCGCGTTTCTTCCAGGATGAAGCCTATCCCGACGCTCTTGCTTCCGCCCGCGAGAGCGGCAACGCGCCCGACATCTTTATGTGCAGTTACGGAAATCTCTACGGCACCGTTGTCTCCCACGACTACGCCGAACCCCTCAACGGGCTCATGAAGGACGAATATCTCGACGACATTACGGATACCGTAAAACCCATGGTGACCTTCGGCGGCAACGTTTACGCCTATCCCCAGCTCACCGAGGCGTCCGCCCTCCTCTTCTACCGCAAAGACATCTTCCTCGAAGCGGGTGTGACCGAACCTCCCAAGTCTTGGGCGGATCTTCTCAGCGTCTGCGCGAAGATCAAACCCGTGCTCGGCAAGGGGCAGTACACCCTCGGGCTTCCCATCTATTCCGCGCTCGGCTGGGCGACCTACGGGCTCCAATACAATGCGGCTGGCTCGGTCGCGCTCAACGATGAATGGACGGAGTGCCTCGTGGACTGCGACGGCTACCGCGCCCTTGCGGGTCTTTGGTACGACCTCTATGCGGGCGGCTACGTTCCCGCGGGCAACGTGACGGCGAGAGGGTACAACGACATCATCGAAGGTCTCTGCATGAATAAGCTCGCCATGACGTTCGCGGGCTCGTGGTCCATTGCCGAGATCATGAACTCCTATCCCGACCTCAAAGACAAGATCGGCGTGGTGCCTCTTCCCACCCTTTCGGGCAACTCGGGCGAGACGACCGCCTCCAACGGCGGCTGGACGTATTGCGTCTCCTCGGCGAGCAAGCACAAGGATCTCGCGGCGAAGGTGCTCGAGTGGTTCTTCGCGGAAGACGCCGCCCGCACAGCCCGCTTCTTCGAAGCCGCCTGCTATTCCAAGAGCGCGGTGACCAAGAGCGTGCAACAATATATCGCCGAGAACGCCCGCGAAGATCTTCGCGATTGGCTCAACGTCGTCACGGAGGTCTGCTCCCTCGCCATTCCCGAGCCCACCTATTCGTGGGAGATCTCCACGGCAGTCTCGGGGATGCTCGAGTACGTCGCGCTCAATTCCAACGCCAACAAGACTACGCTCATCGAACAGCAGATCAAGGCCTGCGTCTCGAAGATCGAGCGCATGATGGAGCAGCAAGGCAGAAATCCCGCATATTCCGCGGGCTGAACGGACGAGGGGGCGTATACCCATGGCTGAATTTAACCCGATGGACCGCCCCGACAGGCGGCGGCGCAACAGATTCCGCTACCGGAACGCGAAGTATGCCTACTGTATGCTTCTGCCCGCGTTCCTTCTTCTGACCGTGTTCGTCATCGTTCCGCTTCTGATGGCGGTCGTGAGGAGTTTTCAGGAGTACCGCACGGGCAAGTTCGTATGGTTCTACAACTACGAATACGTCCTCGGGCTCAAAGCGCTCTTCAAGAGCGGCGCGGCGAGCGACTTTCTGATCTCCTTCGGCAACGCCCTGCTCTTCACGGCGGTCATCACGGTGAGCATGGTCGTTCTCACCTTCCTGTTCGCGCTTGTTCTCAAAAACATGAACAACCGCCTCGGGAGCGTGGCGAAGACGCTCATCTACGTTCCCTTCTTCATCTCGGGGATCATCGCGTCCATCATCTTCTCCCTTCTGACCAACTTCGGCGGCGGGCTCATCAATTCCATTTTGATCTCGCTGGGCGCCGATCCCGTCGCCTTCGAGACGCAGGGGATCCTGCCCTACATCGCCGTCATCGTGCCCACCATTTGGCTGGGCTTCGGCTACAACACCCTCGTGATGTACGCGGGCATCCTCAACATTCCCAAGGAATACTACGAGGCGGCGTCCATCGACGGGGCGAACGGCTGGCGGAAGATGATCCACATCACGATCCCCAACATGAAGAACTACTTCGTGCTCATCGTGATCAACCTCGTGACGGCGAATATGCAGATGATGGAGGTGCCCTATATGATGACGGGCGGCGGTCCCCTCAAAAAGACCCTCACCCCCGTCCTCTACCTCTTCAACTGTTTCCGCGACGCCAACCGTCCCGAAAACTCCACGATCGCGGGCGCCATCGTCGTCATGCTCTTCATCGCCGCGGTGAACGCCTTCGTGTTCAAAGCGGTGCGCTCCGAAAAGAGTCAGGACCTATAGGAGGCGGATATGAAAAAGATCACGGCAAACAAGGTCCTCTGCTATATCGTGACGGTTTTGGTCATCGCGATCATCCTCTTTCCCATCATTTGGATGCTCCCCGCGGCGTTCAAATCCAAGCGGGAGATCTGGCAGATCCCCAATACCTTCTTCCCCAAGCACTTCACGACGGAGAACTTCGAGAAGATCTTCAGCCTCAACCACAACGGCTACAACTTCTTACGGAGCCTCGGCGCCACCTTTTTGGTCGCGACGGTCAGCGTCGTCGGGAGCCTTGCCGTCAACATGACGGCGGCGTACGTCTTTGCCCGCCTCGAATTCCGCGGCAAGAAATTCCTTTGGGTCTACTTCCTCGCGACGATGTTCATCCCGTCCATCACCATTCTGCTCACTTCCATCCGCGTCGTGAGCGCCCTCGGAATGACGGACAGCCTCGCCGTGCTCATCCTGCCCGGTCTCGTCTCGGGATACAACATCTTTTTCTTCCGACAGTTTTATCTCGGGATGCCCGCGTCCCTCGAGGAGGCGGCGGCGATCGACGGATGCAAACCCTTCGGCGTCTTTTTGAGGATCTTCCTCCCCATGTCTGTGACGCCCATGATCATCATCGGCGTGAGCACCTTTATGGGCTATTGGAACAGCTTCATGTGGCCCACGCTCACCATCATCAACAATTCGTCCATCGCGCAGGTCATGCAGGTGATCCGCGTGCTCAAGACGAGCTACTCCGGCGAATACGGGATCGTCATCGCGGCGACCTTGCTCGCCATCGCCCCGCCCCTTTTGATCTTTGCGATCTTTCAGAAGAAGATCGTCGCGGGGATCGCCATCAGCGGACTCAAATAAGCATAAAGAGGAACCAATATGTATTTACCCAACAACCTCGCGACCGTCTGTAAGAGGCGCGACGCCAAGCGGAGACGGGCTTCGAGTTACGACAGGACGGGCGGAAACGACGACAGGGTGTACGTCAAGCCGGGCGAGACCTACGAATTCGCCCGCATGGAGAAGCCGGGCTGTATCTGCCATATTTGGATCACGCTCAACAACGCGGGATTCGAGCTCGAAAAGAACTGCTACCGCAAGGTCGTGCTCCGCTTCTATTGGAACGGCTCCGCGGAGCCCAGCGTAGAGGCGCCCATCGGGGATTTCTTCGGCATGGGGCACGCCCAAAGCCGCAATTTCGTCTCTGCGCCCCTCCAAATGTCTCCCGAAAACGGCAAGGGCTTCAACTGCTGGTGGCCCATGCCTTACAGGAGCGCGCGGCTGACCGTCACCAACGAGTGCAACACCGACCTCATTTTCTACTACTATGTGGACTACGAGGAATACGAGACGTTTGCGGACGATCTCCTCTATTTCCACGCGACATGGCGCAGGGAATGCCCGACGAAGGGCGTTTCGCCCGCCTCGATGGAGAGCCACGACGCGTGGTGCTTCGAAGGGGAGAACCTTCAAGGCGGGGAGAACTATCTCGTCCTCCGCACGAAGGGGAAGGGGCACTACTGCGGCTGTAACGTCAACATCCACAACCTCTCCACTTCCGATCTTTGGGATTGGCCGGGCGAGGGAGACGATATGATCTTCATCGACGGCGACCCCATGCCCACGCTGAACGGCACGGGCACGGAGGATTACGTCAACATGGCGTGGTGCCCGACTGAGGAATACAGCGCGCCCTACCACGGGCTCATCCTCGGCGGAAGGGATAATTGGAAGGGCAAGATCACCTACTACCGCTACCACATTGCCGATCCCGTCTACTTCGACCGCGAGATCAAAGTCACGATCGAGCACGGGCACTGCAATCACAGGAGCGACGATTGGTCTACGACGGCGTATTGGTATCAGACCGAACCCGTGCGGGCAAGTTTTCCGCTTCCGCCCGCCGCGGAGCGCCTTCCCGTAGACGAAGAGATCCTGCGCAGAGAAAACAGGATCGTTTTGGAAAAGCCGTAACCTGCTGCGCGGGGGATCGTTTTCCTCCTCCCCCCCCCCTGAATTTCGTCCCCTGCGCAGCTTGGGATACGCCCGCATTTGTTGCGGGCGGCGGATCCCCGCAATTCCATACGTCCTCCCCCAAGAAGAGGACGCCGCGGGGAAATTTCGGTAACTGCGGCATGAGCCGTAAAAAAAGATAAGGAGAAAATTATGAAGACAAAAGGACTTTTGGCAGCGGTACTTGCTTGTACGCTGGTCGCGGGGATCTCGGTTCCCGGGTTGATGCACGTCTCCGCGGAGGAAGCCTCTCCTCAGCTGGGCGCGGAGATGTTCCCGTGCCCCGGCTTCGACGGGATGCTCCTCGAAGGCGAGGAGACATATACTCTCTCGGAAACGCAGAGAGAGAAGACGGGGACTCTGAACGCCGACAGCCCCGCCGTTGCAAAGAAAGAGGGGGACAACGTCTACCTCGAACTCAAATACGACGGATCGCGCGGGTTTGCCTCCATCTTTTCGATGATGAGGCTCACCGAAGGGGGCGACTATCAGGTCAGTATGCGGCTCAGAAAGCATGAGGGCTTCGTTACGACCGACAACTTCGGATTCCGTTTCTACAACAACGGGATCGACAGCAAGGGCTGGAAGAACGAGATCAACGCGGCGGAAGCCAACGAGTGGTTTACCCTCACCGAGACCTATAACGTCCCCGAGGCAAATCTCTCCAAGATCGATTCCTTCTCGATGTGGTTCAACACGATGGGCAACACGGCGAACGTGCTCGATATGGACGACATCAGCATCCGCCGTATCATTCCCGAAGAGGACGCGCCCGAAGCCGTAGGCGGGGCGAGCAAGATCTGGAGAGAGGAGAGCGCCGCGGACGTCGAGTTCACCCTCGATCTCAAAGGCGCGGAGCTGACCAAGGTCATGGAGAAGGAATCGGAGTATGAGCTCGAAGAGGGCGAGTACACCTTCGACGCCGCCTCGGGCAAGCTCACGATCGATTCCGGCTATGTGAAGTCCCTCGGCGAAGGCGACCACACCCTCGTGGCGGCGACCGCAAACGGTAGCGTCGAGCTGGTCATCACCGTCTATCTCAAAACCGCTACGATCCCCGAGACGACGGAGGGCTACGAGCTCGTCGCGACGATGCTCGGCGGCGACTTCGAGAGCTATGACATCGGGCTTACGTTCAGCGACGCGCAGACCGACGAGGCTTGGGGTTCCCTCGCCAACTACGACGATCCCGGCGTGATTGTGGACGACAACGGCAATCATGTGCTCCGTCTCGGCAGAAAAGAGGGCTCCGAAAAGACGTTCTCCTCCGCGTTCTGCATGACCGCTCCCGAGATCGGGCTGGGCGACATCGTCACCCTCAAATTCTCCTACAAGTTCGTGGGCGAGATCGCCTCGGGCAACACCAACGTCTGTTTCGTCGGCGCGTCCAACACCGCCTACCATGAGATCAACCTCATCACCAAGCCTGCCCAGACCAACGAGGGCAACGCCAACGTCGCGAAGTGGGATATCAAGTACACCGACGGCGAAAACGGCTATACGAACGTCGAGATGAGCTTCATCGTCGATTTCTCCTTCCTCAACGCCACCAACTCTCTCCGCTTCCTCTACAGCATTCAGGGCGAGTCCGCAGTCTATATCGACAACGTCAGCCTCGATCGCTGGGTCGAAGAGGGCAGTGAGAATGCCGAGATCCCCGAAGTCACCGAGACGGCCGCGACGTTCAACGGCGCCTCTCCCGCCGATCTCGTCTTCCATGTCGATCTCAAAGAGTATAAGATCAACACCTTGAAAGAGGGTACGGCGACCGTTGCGGCGACCAACTACACCCTCACCGAGAACGACACCGTCCTCACGTTGAAGAAGGAATATCTCTCCACGCTGACGAACGGTTCCCACACCTTCAAGATCACCACGCTCGGCGGGGAATGCACCTTTACGGTCACCGTCTCGGGCAACATCGCGAGCAATCCTCCCGCAACGGGCGGCGATGGCGGCGGGCTCTCGACGGGCGCCATCGCGGGGATCGTCATCGCGGCAGTCGCGGCCGTTGCGATCGTAGCCGCCGTGATCGTCGTCGTCAAGAAGAAAAAGCACTGACCCACCCATATTCCTCCGATCCTCCGCCCGAAAGGGCGGAGAACTATTCGGAGCAGGCATCTTAGGAGGTAGCCATGAAAAAGAGTTTGATCGGAGCATTTGCGTTGCTCTTCGGCGCGCTCGCAGTCTTCGCAGGCTGCGGGAAACCCACAGAACCCAAAGATCCCAAACCGGGTCCCGGCGACGACCCGCCCGCGGAAGAGTGGACGGTCCCCGAAAACAGCTGGTCGTATTCCGACCGTATCTTCTACGTCCGCGATCTCGGGTTCGCCACTGGTCCGAATGCGCACGTGAACACATCTCAATGGAACATGACGGCGACCGACTTGGGATTCGCCTTCTACGACGAAGAGCTCGGCAGGCTGTATGCCGCCTTCGGCGATACCAATAACAACGCGACGCCGGACGGCGGCAGGGAATGGAACACAAACGTCATTCTCTATACCGACGATCTCGACTTCACGAAGGGCGTGAATTGGCAGGGCGCCCTGCCGGGGCAGAACGGCTCCACCCGCACCGTCACCCCTCTTCCGCAGAATGTCGTCGACTCCAACCGTAAGTATTGGGGAGACGGCGCCCATGCGGGGGACGTCACCGCGGGCGCGACCACCTGTATCCCGACGGGCGGGCTCGTCCTCGGCGGGACGTATTACCTTTGGTATATGGAAGTCGGCGCGTTCGACGCCACGGGCGAATGGGACGTCTACCGCAGTTGCGTGGTCAAGTCCTCCGACAAAGGGCAGACGTGGACGCGCGTCGAGGGGCTCGAATGGGTCTCGAAAGACGCCGGTCAGACCGCGGGGATCGCGCCCAACTTCGGGCAGATCTATCCGCTCGACGGCGGCGACGGCTACGTCTATATCTATGGCATTCCGGGCGGCAGGAGCGGCGGCGTCAAGCTCGGCAGGGTCGCCTACGGCGACATCGAGGACTTCGAGTCCTACGAGTACTACAAGAGCAAGGACGCGAGCGGGACCGTCACATGGCGCAAGGGGTCCAACGGGCTTAAAAGCATCAAGACGGACAACAATAGCTATATCGTCGCCCCCTCGTGCGGGGAGATCTCCGTTCACTACAACGCCTATCTCCAACGCTATGTCATGAGCTATATGCAGAACAATTCCAAGATCGTCATCCGCAGAAGCGCGACGCCTTGGGGCGACTGGTCGGCTTCGGACATCATCATGGACCAATCCAATTTGCAAGGGCTCTACGGCGGATTCAGCCACGCCGCGATGAGCGATCACGACGGTAAGCGCATCTATCTCTTCGTCTCGGAGTGGTATCCGACCTACAACGTCCATTTGATCGAAGTCGTCTTCGCGTGAGGTGAACCATGAAGATCATAAAAACGGCAGCTCTGCCCGTCGCTCTCCTGTGCGCCTTTGCCCTCTTCGGGTGCGGCGGACCGTCCGACCCTCCCCACACCAAACTCAGCTACGATCCCTCGGTGGACGACGTCGAATATATCGCCTATCTTACGGGACCCGAGGCGCCCGTCGATACCAAGGAGAATTGGCAGGTGGGGGGGACCGACCTCGGTTTCCCCATCTACAACAAGACCAACGGTACCATGTACGTCGCGTTCGGCGACACCTTCATGAACGCCTCCAACCAGAGCGGACTTTGGAGGAGCAACGTCCTCGGGATCACCAAAGATTTCGACCTTTCGGACGGCATCTCCTTCGAATCCTTCAAGGGGAACGGCGTCGTCGCTTCGGCGATCTTCGAGGGTCAGCACATCGATTACTACGAGATGACGCGGATCCCGACGGGCGGGGTCGAAGTCAACGGCGTGATGTACTACTACTATTTCTCCAAGAACACATGGACGTACACCGCGGAGATCCCCGTCGCCAAATCGATGAACTACGGCGGGTGCGTGAAGTCGGAGGACGGCGGCGCCACATGGGAGCGGGTCAACGACCTCAGCTGGCTCGATCCCTCCCTTCCCTCGCATAAAGACGACATCGAACAGCTCGCCAACCAGACCATCGACATGGCGGACGGCGGGAAGGTCGTCACGATGGAGACCCATTCGGGCTTCTCCTTCACGCAGATCTTCCCCTTGGACGGCAAGGACGGCTACATCTACCTCTTCGGCGAGGGCGGGTACCGCTCGGGCGGGATCCGTCTCGCGCGGGTCGCCTATGCCGACATCGAGAGCTTCGGGGCGTACGAGTATTTCAACGGCATTGACGAAGAGGGCAACCCCGTTTGGCTCAAAGGGCACGAGGGGCTCCTCGAAGCGGAGAAGAACGCAAACAGCTATATTTGCGACGGGAAATGCTCCGAGCAGTCGGCGATGTACAACGCCTATCTCGGGAAGTGGATGGTGACCTACCTTCTTCCCGGCACGGGCATCGTCTACCGTACGGCAGACAAGATCTGGGGACCGTGGAGCGCGCCCATGACGCTCGTCCCCGCGGGAGGGCAGTATCCCTTCCCCAACCAATCGGCAAGCCTGTATGCGGGCATCGTCCACGAGAAATGGACGGAACAGAACGGTAAAGTGTTCTACCTCGTCATATCGCAGTGGAAGCCCGTCTACAATTCCTCTGTCATGAGGATCACACTCGTATAGGTGGGTTATGAAACGGAAAATTTTTGCGGTAACGCTCGCGGCATTCAGCGCCTTCGCCCTCTTCGGGTGCGGAGGAAAGGGAGGTCCCATGGACGACGATCAGGATAAAATCAGCTACGACGCCTCGGTAGACAGCGTCTCTTGGCACAGCTATCTCACGGGACCCGGGGCGCCCGTCGATACCAAGGAGAATTGGCAGGTCGGGGGGACCGACCTCGGTTTCCCCATCTACAACAAGACCAACGGTACCATGTACGTCGCGTTCGGCGACACCTTCATGAACGCCTCCAACCAGAGCGGACTTTGGAGGAGCAACGTCCTCGGGATCACCAAAGATTTCGACCTTTCGGACGGCATCTCCTTCGAATCCTTCAAGGGGAACGGCGTCGTCGCTTCGGCGATCTTCGAGGGTCAGCACATCGACCGCTATGAGATGACCAAGATCCCCACGGGCGGGATCGAGGTCAACGGCGTGATGTACTATTTCTACTTCTCCAAGTATTCGTGGAACGTCGAGGCGAACTATTCGATGAATTACGGCGGGTGCGTGAAGTCGGAGGACGGCGGCGCCACGTGGGAGCGGGTCAACGACCTCAGCTGGCTCGATCCCTCCCTTCCCGAGCGGAAGGAGGAGATCGAGCGGCTCGCCAACCAAACCATCGACATGGCGGACGGCGGGAAGGTCGTCACGATGGAGACCCATTCTGGGTATTCCTTCACGCAGATCTTCCCCATCGACGGAAAGGACGGCTACGTCTATATCCTCGGCGAAGGGGGATACAGGAAGGGCGGGATCCGTCTCGGAAGGGTCGCCTATGCCGACATCGAGCGCTTCGAGGCGTACGAGTATTTCAACGGCATTGATGAAGAGGACAACCCCGTTTGGCTCAAAGGGCACGCGGGGCTCGAAACGGTGGAAAAGAACCGCGGCGCCTATATCGTCAGCGACCGTTGCTCCGAGCAGTCCGCGATGTACAACGCCTATCTCGGGCAATGGATGGTCGTCTATCTCATCGACGGCGGCGCGGGGATCGTCTGCCGCACGGCGGACAAGATCTGGGGACCTTACAGCGAACCGCGCACGCTCGTGCATTACAGCTTCCCCTTCGAGAACGACGTGCACAGCATTTACGCAGGGATCGTCCACGAGAAATGGACGGAAGACAACGGAAAAACGTTCTATCTCGTGCTCTCCCAATGGATGCCGGTCTACAACTCTTCGCTCATGAAAATCGTGCTCAAATGAGCCATAAAATGGTCGGGCAGGGTTGACACGGCAGCCTCTTCCGTTGTATAATTTATTAAAAAAAGACGTTGCCCCGCTCACTTTGCGGGGCCCGAGGAGCATTCATGAGCAGCATTTACGACATTGCGAAACTAACGGGCTTTTCTTCTACGACCGTCGCAAGGGCGCTCAGCAATAAGGGCTATTGCAAACCCAAGACGAAGGAGATCATCTATGAGGCGGCGAGTACGCTCAACTACACGCCCAACCTCTCCGCGAAGACCCTCCGCAACAACCGTACCCAGCGCATCCTGCTCTGCATTCCCGACATCTGCAATCCCTTCTATTTCCGCATGATACAGGGCGCCTCCAAGGTCCTCGAGGAGAATGACTACTACGTCATGCTCTGCTCCACCGAGAAGGAGATCGCCAAAGAGCTGAAAATGCTCTCCCTTCTCCAACAGAAGTATTGCGACGGCGTGATCCTCATTTCCTTCAACTTCTGCGAGGAGAACATCGGGGCGATCCGCAGGATCGGGCGGCCCGTCATCCTCGGCAACCGCTACCTCGGACAGCGGGAAGACGATCCTTTCGACTACGTCTACGTCGATCACATCTACGGCATGGAGCTCGCCGCCGACCATCTCTTCGATAAGGGCTGTAAGAACGTGCTTCTGCTTACGGGCAGCCGCGAGGATCAGACGAGCCGCGAGCGCACCGAGGGCTTCCTCCGCGCGCTGGGAAGGCGCTCCCTTCCCGAAGATCCCGCCTACATCGTCGATTGCCGCTACAACACGAGCGGCGCATACGAGGCGTTCAACCGCTTTTTGGAGCGGGGGATCCCCGTAGACGGCGTCATCGCCGCCAACGACCTTGCGGCTTACGGCGTTCTGCGCTCTTGCAGGGAGCACGGGCTCAGCGTCCCCGGAGATCTTCGGCTCGTGAGCTTCGACAACACCGACTACGCCCTCGTCAGTTCTCCCACGCTGACCTCCGTCGATATGTGCCAGTACAGCCTCGGCGAACAGCTCGCCCTGCGCCTTTTGGAGCGCATCGAGGGCAACACGAAAATCCGCAACATCACGCTCAAACCCACGCTTATCGAGCGGGAGTCGAGCGAATAAGGAGTCAAATGGCAGAGATTTCTCTGAGAAAGGTCAATAAGATCTACGACGGCAAGGTCCACGCCGTACACGATCTCTCCCTCGAGATCGGCGCGGAGGACTTCATCGTCCTTGTGGGGCCGTCGGGCTGCGGAAAATCCACCGTCCTGCGCATGATCGCGGGATTGGAGGAAGTGAGCTTCGGCGAACTCCGCTTCGACGGCGAGCTTGTCAACGAGCTTCCCGCGAAGGACCGCAATGTCGCCATGGTTTTCCAAAATTACGCTCTCTTTCCGCACCTCACCGTCTACGAGAACATCGCGTTCCGCCTCAAATTGCAGAAGACGGACCGCAAGGAGATCAAACGGCGGGTCGAAGAGGCGGCGGAGATCCTCGGCATCAAACAGCTTCTCACCCGCAAGCCCGCCCAGCTCAGCGGCGGACAGAAGCAGCGCGTCGCGCTCGGCAGGGCGATCGTCTGCCAGCCCCGCGTCTTCCTGCTCGACGAGCCGCTCTCCAATCTCGACGCAAAACTGCGCGCCTCCATGCGCAGTGAGCTCATCCGTCTCCACGAAAAACTCAAGACCACCTTTGTCTACGTCACCCATGACCAGACCGAGGCGCTCACGATGGGGACGCGCATCGCCGTCCTCCGCGACGGCTACCTGCAACAGTACGATACGCCCGTCCAGATCTACGACCATCCCGCCAATCTGTTCGTCGCGACGTTCATGGGATCACCGCCGATGAACCTCTTCGACGCCGATCTCGCCGAGGAGGACGGGAAGCTCTATGCCGTGCTCGCAAGCGGGCGGCTCGAGATCCCCAAAGAGACAATGCCCCGCCTCAAAAAATACGTCGGAGGGCGGGTAGTCTTGGGGCTCCGCCCCGAACATCTGCACCTTGCGGAGACGGGCGGATTCGAAGCGGTCACGGAGACGCTCGAGACGCTCGGTTCCAATTCCTATCTCCACATTTCTGCGCCCGCCCGCGGGGAGACCACCGTCCTTCTCGGCGGAAGAGAACGGGTGGAATCGGGCATTTCCGTGCACCTTGTCGCGGACATGGTATACGCGAATTACTTCGACCCCGTCTCAGAGCGCTCTCTCCTCGCCCCGCCCGACCGCAACCGTTTCCCCGCGCACGCCCGTCTCGAAGGCGACGATCTCATCGTGGAAGCGGGTGGCCATACGCTCCGCGCTCCGCTCGCGGAGTTCGTGATCGACGAGACCTCTTTGGGCGACGTCGTCCTGTCCCTCCCCGCCGCGGGGCCCGACCGCGGGGAAGGCGCGACGCTTTCCCTCCCCGCCCTGATCGGGGGCGTATATCCGCGCGCGTCGGACGAAGTGATCCTCGCCGAAATCGAAGGGCTGGGCTCCTTTGTCTTTTCGTCGGGGAAGGGGAGCTACCGCGCGGGCGAACAGGTCGCGCTGACCTTCTCCCCCGTAGATCTTCAGCTGGAAGACGGCGAAGGGGAACGCCTTCTCGCCTGCCATGCCGTGCGAGGGCGGATGTCCCGCCTCTCCAAACACGGCAAGCAACTGAGGATCCTCGCGGACGAATGCCTCGGCAAGCGGCATCTCCTCTACTGCGGGGAGCCCGAAGCGTACGTCGCGGTGATCGTCGGCGCCGATTATCCCGTCTATTTCAAGGAGACGGCGCGCGTGGAGGCGGACCTTGGGACTTCTCGATAAGCTCATCACGGGGACGTATAAGAACGCGAAGGCGGCGCCGCTCTATCCGCGGACGAGGAAGGAAGTCTTTTCCGAGCTCTTCCGCTACCGCAAGGGCGTGCTCGTGAAGACGAGTCTCCTTCTGACCCTCTTCGCCCTGCCCACCGCCGCGGTCGTCCTTCTGGGCTTTTTCGTCAAGGGAATGATCCCGTCCCTCGTGGAGAGCGGCTCCCTTCCGCTTCCCGTCGAGGGAGACGAGGCGCTCTCCTACTTCATTCTCCGCACCCGCGTAGACAACTTCGCCCTTCTCATCGCCTTTGCGACGAACGCGATCCTCTTTCTCGGCTTGGGAGGGGGAGTGCGCGTCTTACAGCTTCTCGTATGGGGAGAGCCCGTGAGCGTCTCATACGACTTCGGGCAGGGGATCAAGGGGAATTGGGGCTTTTGCCTGCTCTCCTCCCTGCTGTTTTCGGCGGCGCTCTTTTTCTTCGGGTTCGTCACGGGCTATTATCTCGCCTCGGGCTATCACCCCGCGCTCAAAGGGGTGTGCATCGCGATCGCGGCGCTCGTGCTCTTCTTCGTGCTCGGCGGCTTGCTCTTTGCGCTCCCGCACGGCAATCTCTACCGTCTCTCATGGTTCAAGACGTGGAGAAATTCACTCATTTTCTTTATAGCAAAGCTCCCGAGGAACGTCGGCGTCCTCCTTCTCGTTCTCCTTCCGCCCGCGCTCCTTCTCATCCCAAACGCCGTAACCATGTCGGTGTTTGCGACGATATTTACCGTTCTCTATCCCGCATATGCGCTTTCTCTGTGCATTCTCAACGCAAATTCCATGTTTGACAAATATTTGAATGTCGGAGAGAATTCGCAGATCGCGGGGAAGGGGATCGTGTGGGAGGACGAAGATCCTAAATCGAGGTAATCAGTGATGAAAAAAACAATCAGCCGCCACCCCGTCGTGGGGATCCGTCCCGTAATAGACGCCCGCCGCGGCGCCCTCAAAGTGCGCGAAGGTCTCGAAGAGCAGACCGTAACGATGGCGAGATCCGCCGCCGCCCTCATCGGAGGGCTCCGCTACCCGGACGGTACGCCCGTCAAGGTCGTCATTTCGGATACGACCATCGGCAGGGTCGCCGAGGCGGCGGCTTGCGCCGAACAGTTTAAGCGGGAGAACGTGGAGATCACGCTCACCGTCACCCCCTGCTGGTGCTACGGCTCTGAGACGATGGACACCGACCCCGACACCATTAAGGCAGTTTGGGGATTCAACGGCACCGAGCGCCCCGGCGCGGTCTATCTCGCCGCGGTGCTTGCCGCCCATGCCCAAAAGGGGATTCCCGCCTTCGGCATCTACGGCAAGGACGTGCAGGACGCTTCGGCGACGGAGATCCCCGAAGACGTCGCGGAGAAACTGCTCCGCTTTGCGCGCGCCGCGATCGCCTGTGCGGGAATGCGCGGCAAGAGCTATCTCCAGATCGGCGGCCCGTGCATGGGCATCGCAGGGTCCTTTATCGACTGTAATTTCTTCGAGGAATACCTCGGGATGCGCGTGGAGTCGGTAGACGAGGTGGAAGTCCTCCGCCGCGCCGAGCTCGGCATCTACGACAAAAAGGAGTACAACCGCGCCGTGAAGTGGGCGAAGACGAAATGCCTCGAAGGGTTGGATAAGAATCCCGAAGAACTTCGCGCCTCCCCCGCGAAGAAGGCGAAGGACCTCGAATTCTCGGTCAAGTGCGCGCTCATCATCCGCGACCTCATGCAGGGCTCCTCCGCCCTCGGCAAGAGCGAGGAAGCGCTCGGGCACAACGCAATCGCGGGCGGTTTTCAGGGTCAGCGGCAGTGGACGGATTTTCTTCCCAATACCGATTTCGCGGAGGCGATCCTCAATTCCTCCTTCGATTGGGACGGAGCGCGCGAGCCCGTCGTCCTCGCCACCGAAAACGACACCTTAAACGGCGTCTCCATGCTCCTTATCAAGTTGCTTACGGGGCGCGCCGCGATGTTCTCCGACGTCCGTACCTGTTGGAGCGGGGAGAGCGTCAAGCGGGTGACGGGGTATGACATCGAGGGCAAGGCGAAGGAGGCGAACGGCTTTTTGCACCTCATCAATTCGGGTGCGTCGGCGCTCGACTTCTCGGGCCGCGCCTTAAAAGACGGCAAGCCCGCGGTAAAACCCCATTGGGAGATGACCGGGGAGGACGTTGAAAACTGTCTTGCGGCGACAAAATGGTGCTACGCCGATCTCGGGTACTTCCGCGGCGGCGGATTCTCTTCCCGCTTCGAGACGAGGGCGGAGATGCCCGTCACGATGGTGCGGGTCAACCTCGTCAAAGGGTTGGGGCCGGTCCTCCAGCTCGCCGAGGGTTGGACGGTCTGCCTCCCCGAAGAGGTGAGCGATACCCTTTGGAAGCGCACCGATTACACATGGCCCTGCACTTGGTTTGCACCCCGTATCACGGGCATGGGTGCCTTCAAGAGCGCGTACGACGTCATGAACCACTGGGGCGCCAACCACGGAGCCATCGCCTACGGGCACATCGGCGCCGACCTTTTGACCCTCGCCTCCATGCTCCGCATCCCCGTTTCGATGCACAACGTAGAGGGCGAACCGTTCCGTCCCGCCGTGTGGAACGCCTTCGGCAGTGACCCCGAGGGGCAGGACTACCGCGCCTGTGCCGCATTCGGTCCCCGCTACCGCCGCTGAACCGAAGATCGACAAAAAGGCGGACCGCAGAAAAAAGCGGACCGCAGACAAAATAAGAGCGCGCAGCCGTGCGGCTGCGCGCAGAGAACCGATCGTTTAGGGCAACGGACTTCGCTTCGTTGCCCTTTAATTGACTTCCGTCGCGAGGAATTGGCGGACGGTATGCCGCCTGAGTTTGAGAACGGCGTAAGTGAAGAAGAAGAGGGAAAGGGCGACGACGGTGATCACGCCGAAGAGGAGGGTCCCCGCGATCCGTCTCAGCGATAGGGTGAGCATGACGTCCGTCGCCCACTTGACGACGGCGTTGATGGCGAAATAGCCGACAAACGTCAGGGCGAAGGAGATGGGCACCGAGACGATGCAGAGCAGAAGAAGTTGGAGCACGAGCAGACCGTAGAGCTGGCTTCTGCGCATTCCGAAGCTGAGCAGGATCCCGCCCGAGCGCGAAAAGACCTTCATGTACTTATCGATGACGAGGAAGATCGTCAGCACCAGCCCGATGACGAGCGCCGTCCCGACGATGATGTAGAGGTTGGTCGCCAAGACCTGCAAATTGTTGAGGTTTTGGATCTGCGCGAGCTTGATGTAGCCGAGGTAAACGGTATTGGGCGACGCCGAGCCGAATCCCCACGTATCGACTTGTTCGACGGTCGGCCACTTGCTGAGATAGGCGCGGTGACGCACCACGGTCGCGCTGCGGAAGAAGGTATTTTCGTAGCGGAAGAGTACGGCGGGGCGGAGATTGGAATCGGCGCTGTGCCCCGTGAGCCTGCTGAGGTCTGCCGTCATGATCCCCGCCACCTTCGCGGTATATTGGAAGAGCAGGGGCTCCTTCCCCTCGCGCGGATCCTTGATATAGACGGAAATCTCCTTTCCGATCAGACCTTCGGGCTCGATGCGGTAAGCGTCGAGCAGGGTCTCGTTGACGGCGATCTCATCGTCGGCGGCGGGATAATTCCCCGCGACGAAGAAGGACGTCTTTCCCGTCCGCGCCCTCAGCTCCGTGTAGTCGGCGGCGGTGAAATAGTTGTTTTGAGGGCTTGCCGTCGTGCAGAAGCTGATATTTTCATAGGGACGGTACTCCTCGCCGTCGATTTTGAGCACGAAGTAAGAGCTGTTTCCCAGCCACTGTCCGCCCACGCCATAGAGATTGGTGATGAGCTGATTGAAGGAGTGGACGTAGATGTCGTCGGAATAGGCGATGTCCACCCCCGTCTCTTTGAATTTCTTGAAGAGGCTCGACGATTCACAGCAGTAGAGGTTGCAGGATGCGGATTCCCGCGCAAACTGCTCGTTCCTGTCCTGCACGGCGGCGTTGTAGACCGTAAAGAGGCAGATCAAAAAGGAGAGACAGGCGAGCGTGAGGCAGATCTTGGCGTTGAGCCAGAAGTAGGTGAAGATGTTTTTGACGGCGAGACGGAAGAGGCTGAATCCCTTTCCGAGCTCTTCGGTGACCTCTCCGCCGATCTCTTGTAATTCCCGTTTATTCATTCCGCACCTCCCGCGCGATCGCGGTATTTTTGATCTTGCGCACAACGAAGAAGAAGAGTAAGAGCGTGTAGACCGTAAGGAACAGTAAGAGGAAGGCGGGGACCACAGGGCGGAAATTGGAGATGAAGTTGGCGCTGAATTTCCGGAAGAGCCGCCCGCACAGACCGATGAAATAGACGTTGAACGCCATCGAGAACGCCGACCCCGCGACGATCGCAACGACGATGAGGAAGATCGCGATGAGGCAGTACACCGCCGCGATGACGCCGTTGCGCGCGCCGAGCAGTTTCAGGCGGCAGATCTGCGCCCTCCGCTGGCGGAAGAAGATCGCGATGAGGGTATACAAAATGAAGAGCACGAGGATCGCGAGCACGCCCGTCACCGCGCCGAAGAGCGCCTGCGCCATGCCGATGTTCGAGATCTGCGCGGAGATCGTGCCGGAAAGGGTCACCCCGTATCCGCTGTGCGTGAGCGAGAGATAGGTGCGGTGCAACGTCTTGGCGTCCGTGAAATAGTAATACAGGGACGTATAGACGGGATCCGCCTTGGGAATGAGATAGAAGTATGCGCTTGGCAGGTAGACGTCCTTGGAATGGAGACCGTTGTACCGCGAGATGGACGTATTGTCCAAATACCCGACGACGGTGTACGTCTCGCTGATCTCGCGGTCGGAAAAGGTGATGTCCTCCCGCCCGAAGAAGTAGGGATCGGCGGTGATCGTCACCTCGCTGCCGATCTTCGCGCCCATGAGGTTGGCGACGCTCTTATTGATACAGATCTCGCCCGCGCGGGCGGGGAAGGCATAGGTCGCGCTCTGGGCATATTGTTGGTAGGGGGCGAAGACCTGCTCCGCCATCGATTCCAACACGGCGAACCCCGTGAAACTCATCGCGACTTCCACTTCCGTGTCCTCTTCATCGTCCTTGGAGGCGGGTTTGTGGGCGGAGATGTTGAGGGAAGTCGTCCCCGTGATCGTGCAGTACTGCGTCAGCCCGTTGATCTTGCCGCCGAACGCGGTGCCGCCCGCCGCGGCGAATCCTTCCTTCACGCCGAGGGCTTGAAGCCCGTGATAATTGCTGAACTCGTTGATGCCCGCGTACATTCCGTCGGGAACGTCCAAGAGGACGGAGACGACCGAGAGAAGGGCGGAGATGAACGCCACGAGGATCACGCCGATCAGCGCAATGGATTTTTTGAGAAAGCCGATCTCGAGACGGATCAGTTTGAATACGCGCACGCCAAACCTCCTTCTCAGACGACGAAACGATAATTTTTGACGTCGTTTACGATCTTTCCGTCCGACATCGTGACGACGCGCACCGCCTTCATCGCGTCGCCCGGATCGTGGGTGACCATGACGACCGTCTTGCCGCTGTCGTGCAGTTGCCCGAGGATGTTCATGATGTTGTCGCTGTTCGCAGTATCGAGGTTGCCGCAGGGCTCGTCCGCCAAGATGTAGGCGGGATTGTTTACGATGGCGCGGGCGATGGCGACGCGTTGCTGTTCGCCCCCCGAGAGGTTGCGCGCCTTTTCGCGGAGCTTACCTTTCAGCCCGACCGCCTCGAGCGCCGCCTCCACCGCGATCCTGTTGGACCGCCCCGATTTTCCCGCGAGCAGGAGGGGCAATTCCACGTTGTTATAGACGGAGTAGCTCGGTTCGAGATAGAAGCTCTGGAAGACGAATCCCACCTTTTTGTTGCGGTAATCGGCAATCTTTCGCCCCGAGAGCTTGGAGAGATCGACGCCGTCCACGAAGATCTTGCCCTCGGTCACGCTGTCGAGCGTGCCGAGGAGGTTGAGGAGGGTGGATTTCCCGCTCCCCGATTTCCCCGTGATCGCGACGAATTCGTTTTCGCCGATCTCGAGCGAGACGTCGTCGAGCGCGAAGAACTTCCGCGTCCCCGTGCGGTACTCTTTTTTGATGTGTTGGATGACGATCATACTATCCCCCCGAATGGATTTTATGCGGTACTTTGCGGACATGGTATGCCGCAATGACGTCTAAACGATGAGCGCGAGAACGCCGAGCGCCGCGGCGAGCGCGGGGATCGCGACGAAAACGCCCATCTTCAAAAATTGCAGGTATCCGAACGATTCGCCGTGTTCGGTGACGATCTTCCCGAACATGATGCCCGCGAGCGCCCCGATGGGCGTAAAGAAAGCGCCGAGGTTGGAGCCGACCACCGTCGCATACATGGCGGGCAGAGCGGCGCCGCCGGCGTTCGCGATGATGGAGGAGAAGAGCACGCTCATCGGAATGTTGTTGATGAGATTGGAGGCGCAAAAAGAGGCGGCGCCGTATTTGAGGATGGGGAGCTGTTCCCCGAAGAGGGCGGCGACCCTCCCGGTGAACCCGTGCTCTTCGAGCCCCACGATCATGACGAACATCGAGAGCATGAAGGGAACGAGGGGATAGGGGGCGCGTTTGACCGCACCGATCAGCGCAGACGGCTTTTTCTTTCGCACCAGCGAGACGGCGAGGGAGACGACGGCAAGACTGCCCGCACAGGCGAGCGCAACGTACCACATCTCGAAGCCGAGATAGGAGGAGAGGGCGAGAAGCACGGTCGCCGCGGCAAGATGGACGACGCCGACCGCAAGGAGCGGCTTATCTTCGGTTTTTACCCGCTCCGCACTGCCGCCGAGGGGCTCTTTTAATTGCTTGCGGAAGAGGAGTAAGAGCGCAAAGAGGGCTACCATGCCCGCGGACAGGGTGGGTAAAGCCGTCACTTTGAGGTATTCTACAAAGTCCACGCCGTACGCCGTCGCGAGGTAGATATTGGTCGGATTTCCGATGATGAGCGCCATGCTCCAAGTGTTGGCGGCGACGAATTCCGCCGCAAGATAGGGGAGGGCGCGCACCTTCGCCTTCCGCGCGAAATAGCAGATGAAGGGCGTAAAGGAGAGGACGATAATGTCGTTGGAAGTAAACACCGTGAGCACGGAGACGGTGAGATAGAGCGAGAAAAAGAGGCGCGTCTGCCCCTTGTGCGCATGGCGCAGGGCGAAGGACGCGAGCGCGCGGAAGAAGCCGAGTTCGTCCAAAAAGACGGAGAGGACCGTCATCGAGAGGAACAGGACGAGAATTTTCAGCGGGTTGACCGCATTGTCCGCCGTGAGCGCACGGAAGACGGTGACGACGTCCGTCTGCCCCGTCGCAAGGAACAGGGCGGCGCCGAAGAGCGCGACGATCCAATAGGTCGAAAGGGTGATCTTGCCCAATTTCAGGCGGGGAAAGAAGAGGATCGAGGCGATCAGAAGAAGGCAGACCGCGCACAGCAGAAGCACGGAGACGAGCATATGCTTTTTGGGGGAGACCGCCCCGCCCGCAGGCGAAGCGGCCACGCATTCTCCTCATGATAATTTTACCGTGGCCGGGACAAAATGTCAATACTTTTCAATGAAAAAGCGGGGGTGTTCCCGAGATTTTTTGTACGGCCGCGACAACCAACCATGATAGCACGAACGGGCTTTTCCGTCAAGCGTTCGCAAAACGGCTTTCCGAAAAAAAACTTCGGAAAAACTTCTGAATTTCATTGCTTTCCGGGGCAAGATATAGTATAATAGATAGCGACAATGCCGAAGTATGCCCCAAAACGGGTAACATTCGGATAGCGTCGGAAAAAATCAACCGAGAAGGAGGCTAAGATGAACAACATTTTCAGCCTGCTCCTTGCGGAGACGATGTCCGGTCTTGCGATCGGTCTGATCGTCGCCATATTCGTCCTCGGCGCCGCGGCAACGGTCGCGGCTTGGATGTTGACGAAACGGCATCTCGAAAAGGTTTCCAAGAAGAAGTCGGAACAAAAACTCGATGAAACTTCGCAACGCGTGGAAGAAATGCTGAAGAGCGCGGAAGCGGAGTGTAAGCAGTTAAAAAAGGAAGCAATTTTAGAGTCGAAGGAGCAGGATCTTAAGAGACGCAACGAGTTCGATCAGGAGATGAAGGAAAAGCGCGCCGAACAGCAGCGTGTAGAGGCGCGTCTCTCCCGTCAGGAGGACCAGCTTGAAAAGCGCGAGACGGAGATCTCCCGCAAAGAGCAGTCCCTCGAAGACCAGAAGAAGAATCTCGAGCGGAAGACGGAGGAGGTCCGCAAGGCGCAGGAGCAAGTCTCCCACCAGCAGGAACTCATGACCGCCGAGCTCGAGCGCATCGCCCAGCTCACCAAGGAGGAAGCGAAGAAACAGCTCACCGAGGAGATCCTCGACGAGACCCGCCGCGACCTTGCCGTACAGGTGAGAAATATGGAACAGCAGGCGAAAGACGAGGCGGATATCAACGCGAAGAACATCATCTCCCTCGCCATCCAGCGCTGTGCCGCCGACCATGCCTCGGAGTCTACGGTCTCCGTCGTCCCTCTTCCCAACGACGACATGAAGGCGCGGATCATCGGGCGGGAAGGCAGGAACATCCGCGCCATCGAGAACGCGACGGGCATCGAGCTCATCATCGACGATACGCCCGAAGTCGTCATCCTCTCGGGGTTCGACCCTGTCCGCCGCGAGATCGCGCGTCTCACCCTCGAAAAACTCATCTCCGACGGACGGATCCATCCCGCCCGCATCGAGGAGACGGTGGAGAAGGTGACCAAAGAGCTCGAACAGCAGATCAAGGCGGCGGGCGAGAACGCGATGTTCGAGGTGGGCATCTTCGGGCTCCATCCCGAGATCATCAAGCTCATCGGCAGGCTGAAATTCAGAACGAGCTACGGGCAGAACGTCTACCGTCACTCCATCGAGGTCGCCCAGCTTGCGGGCCTCATGGCGCAGGAGCTCGGGTTGGACGTCAACTTCGCCAAGCGCGCAGGGCTTCTGCACGACATCGGCAAGGCGGTGGACCACGAGCAGGAGGGCACCCATATCCAGCTCGGCGCCGACATCGCCAAAAAGTATAAGGAAAATGCGATGATCGTCAACGCGATCATGGCGCACCACGGCGACGTAGAGCCCAAGACGATCGAGGCAGTTCTCGTACAGGCGGCGGACGCCATTTCGGGCGCGCGTCCCGGTGCGAGAAGGGAGACGGGTTCGGGCTACGTCAAGCGTCTCGAAAAGCTCGAGGAGATCGCGGGCAGTTTCCACGGCGTGGACAAGAGCTATGCGATACAGGCGGGCAGAGAGGTCCGCGTCATCGTCAAGCCCGAGCAGATCGACGACGCCAAGGCGATCTTCCTCGCCAAGGACATCGCCAAGAAGATCGAGAGCGAGCTCGAATATCCCGGGCAGATCAAGGTCAACGTGATCCGCGAGTTCCGCAGTGTGGAATACGCAAAGTAAACAAAAGATTTCGGCGCCCGCCCGTTTGGACGGGCGCTTCTCTACGGAGAGGAAAGTATGAAAGTGAAAGTCAAGAAAACCGAAAGCGGCGCGAAACTGCCCCGTTACGGCTCCGGGTTTGCCGCCGGTGCAGACCTCTACGCCCTCTGCGGGGAGACCATTCCCGCCGGGGAGACGAGAATGATCCGCACGGGGATCGCCGTAGAACTTCCCGCGGGGACGGTGGGGCTCGTCTTCGCCAGAAGCGGGCTCGCCTGCAAGCAAGGCCTCGCTCCCGCCAACAAGGTGGGGGTCATCGACTGCGATTACCGCGGCGAGATCATCGTCGCCCTCCACAACCACGGGAGGATACAGAGGGAAGTTTGCGCGGGGGACAGGATCGCCCAGCTCGTCGTCGTTCCATATTATACGGCGGAGTTCGAAGAGACATCCGAGCTCTCCGAGACCGTGCGCGGCGTCGGCGGATTCGGTTCCACAGGGAACAACTGAGCGGGAGGCAGGAATGCGGATGCGGAAAAAGCGGCATTTGGAGCCGCGGATGGAACGGTGCGCGCCCGTCTTGCTCGCGCGCGGCAGACCCATGGACAACCTCAAAGAGGCGGCGGAGAATTACCGTGCGCTCCTCGACTTACCTCAGATTTTCGGCAACGAAAATCCCGTAGAACTCGAGGTGGGGTGCGGAAACGGCGCCTTTATCGCAGAGAAGGCGCGCCGCTTTGCAAACGTCAATTTTCTCGCGGTCGAGATTTGTACCAACGTCATTCTGACGGCGATGGAGCGGGTCCTCGCGGAGGGGATCCCCAACGTCCGCTTCCTCAATATCCCCGCCGAGATCCTGCCCTGCTATCTCCCGCCCCACAGCGTGGAGGCCGTTTACCTCAACTTTTCCACGCCGCTCCCGGGGAGCACGCACGCCCGCCAGCGTCTGACGTCGCCCCGCTTTCTCGCCATTTACCGAGACCTTCTCACGGCGGACGGGAGGATCGAACAAAAGACGGACAGCGAGTTCTTCTTCGACGATTCGCTCGCGCAGTATGAGGCGTGCGGGTTTGCGGTGGAGGACGTCACGCGGGATCTTCATCACAGCGAATGGGCGGCGGAGAACATCGTAACGGAGTACGAAGCGAACTTTTCCGCCAAGGGACTTCCGATCTACCGCGCCGTGGCGAGGGTGAGACAATGAGCCGCGAAAGGAACGGGGAGACGGCGTTCGCCTATACCATGCCCACGACCGTCCTCTTCGGAAGGGATTGCGTATGCCGCTACGGGGAGAGGTTGAAGGCGCTCGGCGGGCGGGCTCTCATCGTCACGGGGCGCTCTTCGAAGACCAACGGCTCTCTTGCCGATCTCATTGCGGCGCTCCATGCAAACGGGCAGACCTATGCCCTGTTCGACCGCGTGACGCCCAATCCGACGGTCGCCTGCGTCCGCGAAGGGATCGCCTGTCTCAGGCGGGAGGGCGCGGATTTTCTCGTCGCGGTGGGCGGCGGCTCCCCGATGGACGCGGCGAAAGCGATCGCCATTCTCGCCGTCGAAAAGCGGACGGACGAAGAGATCTTTGCGGGCGGATACGGCGGCGCGGCGCTTCCCATGGCGCACATTCCCACGACGGCGGGGACGGGAAGCGAGGTCACACCCTATTCCATTCTGACCAACGACCGCCTGCGCACCAAGACGAGCATCTCCTCGTCCGCGCTCTTTCCGAAGCTCGCCTTTTTAGACGGGAAATACACCCGTTCGCTTCCGCCAAATATTACGGTAAATACCGCGATCGACGCATTTTCCCATGCGGCGGAGAGCCTGCTCTCCAAGAACGCTTTCCCCCTTTCCGAAGCCATCGCCGAGGAATGTCTTCGCGGCTTTTATCCTCTTTTGAAGCGCACGGCGGGGGCGTTGACCGACGAAGAGCGGGACGGCTTGTTGTACGGCTCCATGCTCGCGGGAATGGCGATCGCACAGACAGGGACGACGGCAGTCCACGGCATGGGGTACTTCTTGACCTACGATTACGGGATCGGCCACGGCCGCGCCAACGGGCTTCTCCTCGGCGAGACGCTTCGGCTTGCGGAGGAAAAGAAGGCCTCCGCGGTATCGAAGATCGTCGCCGCCTGCGGGGAGAACGTAGAACAAATTGCCGAAACGCTCGCCCGTCTCCTCGGCAAGCGGGAGGACATCCCGCTCTCAAAACTTGAGGAATATTCCGTGCGTGCCATGCAGAATAAGAACATTGCGAAATCGGCGTACGAACCGACGGAGCAAGAGGTGCGGAGGATCTTTTTGCGGTCGTTCCGCTGAGAGTTTTTCAAAAAGGCGCCCCCCGAAAGATCTCTTTCGGGGGGCGCCTTTTGTACGCCGCTTATGTTGGCGCATTTCGGGGCGTTGTCAGCCGAGCTTTTCGACGTAATACACGCAGTCGAGCACGGAGAGCGCTTCGATGATGTCGCTGTGGCTCTTTTTGCGGAGTTCCTTGCTCACGATGGTGAATTTCACGGTGTACACGCTGAGCCCGGAGTTGGCGTAAGCGGGGTTGAGTTCGAGGTTGTCGATGGTGAGCCCGAATTCCCGCGCCGTCGCGATGAAGTCCTGCAAACTGCTCCTCGATTTGAGTTCGAGGTGGATCTCGAAGTGGTTGGACTTGTTTTTGATATACGTCTCCATCTTGGAGAATCCGAGGAGCCCGATCATCAGGGCGACAAATCCGATGAGCGCGGCGGTGTAGAGCCCGAAGCCGAGGATCGCGGAGAGGATCGACATCGTCCACATCCCGACCGAGGTCGTCAGCCCCATGATCTGGTTTTTGGAGGAGTAGATGATCGTATTCGCGGTGATGACGGAGATCCCGATGAAGACGGCGGCGGAGAGGAAGGGGAACCGCACTTGGTGGACGGTGATGAAATAGATGTCTCCGATCCCCGCGAACATCGAGCCGATGGAGAGCACGATGAGGGTGCGCAGTCCCGCGGCATGGCGGTTTTTGGAGCGTTCGCAGCCGAGAATGACCGCCATTACGATGACGAGCGCCGTTTTGAGCGCGGTAGACGCAATATTGACTTCGCTCGACCATGTTCCGAGCAGATCGGCAAGAAAATCGGTGGGCATAGTTACCTCTTATTGATGAATTTTTTCCGGTTGTATTCCGTTCCCACGGAGAACTCCTCCGTGTTTTCTTCGGTCGCTTCGAGGAAGGCCTCCTCCTCGGGCGAGCGCGCGTATTCCTTTACGGAGAGCTCCTTTTGGATGGCGCACAGCTGCTCTTTCAGCGAAGCGACTTCCTCCTCCCGCGAGGGGTGTGTCGCGGGCATGGGTGCCCCGTTTTCCGTCTCCAACGCACGTTTGCCGTAAGATCCCGAGAGATAGAGGGAGAGCTTTGCGAGCGCGGGGCCGACGAGTTCGTAGAGAATGCTCGAGGAGAGGACGATCGTCTCGAGGATACTTCCCGTCTCCCCGCCGAGCACCCTTGCGCCGAGTGCGGCGAGGCCGATCGCAACGCCCGCCTGCGGGGTCAGGGCGAGCCCGAGATAGTTTCGCACTTTTTTGGGCTTTTTGGTGACGAGACAGCCGAGGAAGGCGCCGCCGTATTTTCCGAACGCCCGCACGAAGAAGTAGAGGATCCCGACGGCGATCAGCGGGATCCCGCCGAAAGCGACCCCCGAGCTTGTCAGCGCGTCGAGGCGGAACCCGATCCCCGACTTCACGAAGAAGAGGAGCAGAATGGGCGGCGAGAAGTAGTTGAGCTGTTTGAAGAGCTTATCGTCTCCCGAGATGTTGATGTACACCGTCCCCATCGCCATACAGCCGAGCAGGGGGGAGACGTCCACCGCGGCGCCGATCCCGCACATCGCAAAGAGCAGGGCGACCGAGACGATGAGGCGGTTGTCCGTCGAACGTTTTGCCATCAGCAGTTTCAAAAGGAAGCCGAATGCGATCCCGACCGCGATCATCATGAGGTTCCACGCGATGGGCAGGAGCACGTCCGCGGCGGAAAAAGCTCCCCCGAGCGAGGCGAGCGCTACGGAGACGGCGACGCTGTACGCGATGAGGCTGACGACGTCGTCGAGCGCGACGACGGAGAAGAGGGTATCGACAAAGTCGCCGCGGGCCCCCGTTTGGCGGATGGTCATCATCGTCGAGGCGGGCGCGGTCGCGGAGGCGAGCGCCGCGAGGATGATCGAAAACGCCAGCCCGAGATGTAAAATAAAAAAGGTGAGGATGAAGACGAGGACGGACGCCCCCAACGCCTCGAAGAGGGTGATCACGACCACCTTCCCGCCGTTCTTTTTGAGTACGGAGAAACGGAAATATTCCCCGACGCTGAACGCGATGAAGGCGAGCGCGATGTCGGAGATGAAGTCCATGCCCGAGGCGACATAGTCGGGGATCAGGTCGAGGCAGTAGGGCCCGAGTACGATCCCGACGAGGATATAGGCGGTGACGTTGGGGAGGCGCAGAAGTTTGGTGATGCGCGTCCCCAAAAAGCCCGCAAGGAGCATGATCGCGACCGCGATGATGACAACGGGTACGGTCGAAGTCTCCGCGAGATGTGCGTAAAATTTATCTAACATGGTAAGTCCGTTTCGGTCCCCTCCGGAGAGGAACCGCCTCCGCGCCTTCATTGTATGCGCGGGCGCGGGAGAGTGTATGTATTATAGCAAACCGTCCGCAAAAAAACAAGCGGAAATTGAAAAAAATCCTACAAAAATGCCCTAAAAAGTACAAATTGATGAAATAAATTTTCAAAACCGCTCCAAAAACGGGAAAAAAAGGGGACGGAAGCCGCTCCGTCCCGTCCATTTCGGGAAAAATTTTTCAGTTTTGCGCGGATTTTTCCGAAGGGAACAGCGCCTTGATCATCTGCGAGAGATAGCCGACGGGCACGAGTTCGATCTTGTCGCGGTACTTTTCGCACGCTTTGAGGTTTTTCGAGGGGAGCAGGACCCGTTTGAATCCCATTTTCAGGCATTCGTTGACCCGCTTATCGGCATAGCTCACGCCGCGCACCTCCCCCGTCAGCCCCACTTCGCCGAAGACGGCGGTATATTTGTCCACGGCGATCCCCCGTTCGGCGGAGGCAAGCGCCGCGGCGACGGCGAGGTCGGCGCTCGGTTCGTTCAGGCGGATCCCGCCCATCGCGTTGAGGTAGACGTCTTGGTTTCCGAGGGGGACCGAGCACCGCTTTTCGAGGACGGCGATGAGGACAATGAGCCTGTTCAGATCGACGCCGAGGGACATCCTGCGGGGGAGCCCGTAGGCGGTCTTGGTCATCAGCGTCTGGATCTCCACCATCATACAGCGGTTGCCCGTTTCGCTGGGCGTAACGACCGCGCCCGCCGCGATCCCGCGGCTCTCGGAGAGGAAGAGGGAGGAATAGTCCGAGACCCCGCGGATCCCCGTCTCGGTCATCTCGAATACGCCGACCTCCTGCAC
>CANQXA010000016.1 GCA_947627765.1 uncultured Clostridia bacterium | reverse complement strand
GCATGACCATGGGAAGCAGTTCGCCCGAGATCTTATACATATTGGGGATCATCAGAAGGAGCCCCTGGGATGCGGTATACGTCGTGGTGAGCGCGCCTGCCGCAAGGGATCCGTGCACCGCACCGGCGGCGCCGCCTTCGGACTGCATCTCGGTAATGCGGAGCTTCTGCCCCCACATATTGACTCTGCCCTGCGTCGCCCATTCATCCGCCGATTCAGCCATCGGGGAGGAGGGAGTGATGGGGTAGATCGCCGCTACTTCCGAGAAAGCATACGCGACGTGCGAGGCGGCGGTATTGCCGTCGATCGTCATTTTTGTCATCGAAAAACCTCCATACCTTATAGAATTTCCATTTTTGCACGGCAAAAAACAGGCGTTTTCCGCCGTTGCACCTATTATAGCGAAAGTTTTCCGCAAAGTCAACATGAAACGAAAATTTTTCGGAAATTTCTTGCCGGAGAGACGCCCCCCTCCTTGCAATTTCAAATGAGCTGTGATAAAATAGAGGTACGTACCCACGGAGACATGACATGAAGAAACCGATGATCGTAACCGCGCTATTGGTCATGGCGGTTTGCGCGCTTGCCGCGCCCGCTTCCCTGAGCGCTTCCGCCGCTTCCGCTCCCGCCTATCCCGCGGGCGCCGACGGCTCGGGCGTGATCGTCGCCGAGGACAACTGCCTTGTTTCGGCGGTCAGCGAAAAGCTCACCTTCCGCATTGGCGACGTCCCGAAAGAGAGCTATTCTTCCGCCGCCGAATTTCTCTCCTACGACGCGTCGGTCACGTCGTCTTATACCTTCTTCAATCCGACGCAAGAGGCGCTATCGGTGCGTTGCGTCTTTCCCATGATCCGTCCCGCCTATGCCGTCGTCACGGAAAACGGAAAGGACGCGCCCATAGACGACCTCTCCCGCTATTCCGTGAAAACGGACGGAGAAGCGGCTGAAACGGCGCTGCGTTATACTTACGCCGCCTTGGAAGAAGGGGCTTTTGCGCTCCCCAAAAACGAACGGAAGGAAGACGGATTTTATCATTCAGACATAAAACACCGCACCCATGTCTTAAATGTGACGTGCGAAAACAAGAAAAACCGCTTTTTGGAAGTTGTACTCTCCTACAACGCCGCCCGCACGAAGATCTTACTCGAAGATGCCTATTGGTTCGGTCTCCATGACGGCGATCTCCGCCTCGTTTTCTATTTGGGCGTGCCCGATCCTCCGCGCTTCGAGAGTTTGGGGGATATGCCCGTCATCAAGCGGACGCGCGTGCTCGAAGGGCCCGATCGCGCGGCGCGGGAGGCCGAGGCGTCCGTGCAGACCGAAACGGACGAGAAGAGCTTTGCGGAGTACGCCGCTTCGCTCTGCCCCGCAGACGTCGGCGGGCTCGATTGGTTCAACGCGACGGCCGCCTATCTCGAAGGGTCCGAACACAGCGAAGAGGCGGGCGTCGTCAACGCCGTACCGTCGGGTCTGAAACGTTCGGATCTCATGCGGTGGTATGAATATACGCTCGAGATCCCTGCGGGCGGGACGGTGCAAAACGAAGTCACCGCGCCTCTCTATCCCGCGATCACGGAGACGGGTTACCGCTATACCTATCTCTTGTCTTCCGCGTCCGGTTGGGCGGATCTCGGCGCCTTCGAGGCGGAGATCTTGACGGACCGCACCATCGAGGACTGCTCTCTCGCCCTTCAAAAGACGGAAGAGGGATACCGCTATTCCCGCGAGGGACTTCCCCTCGGCGAACTGACTTTTTCGATCGGCGGCGCGTCTTCGGGCAAGGGAAACGCCCTCGGGGTCTTCCTCAGGATCCTCACGATGCTGATCTTTGCGGTCCCTCTCCTGCTCGCAGTGGGCATCGGCGTCTACTTTCTCGTCCGCGCCCGCAAAAAGAAGTAACACGCCGGCCCGATTTTTCATAAAATAATTTTTTTTCACCGCGATTTCATTGTAAAAACCGCGGTGATTTGCTATAATAGACAAGTACGTATCTCAGAATAAGGTCAAATCATGCACGCAATCGAAACGAAGGACGTCTCCTTTTCCTACGAGGGGGGAGGTTTCCGGATCGCACATCTCGATCTCACGGTGGAGGAGGGAGAATTTCTCGCCGTGCTCGGGCATAACGGAAGCGGCAAGAGCACGCTCGCCCGTCTTTTGAACGGGATCCTCGTTCCCGACAGCGGTACGATCCGCGTCTTCGGCACCCCGCTCGACGATCAGCACCTCTATGAAGTCAGAAAGCAGGTGGGAGTCGTCTTTCAGAATCCCGACAACCAGACGGTCGCCTCCATTGTGGAGGACGACGTCGCGTTCGGCGCCGAAAACGTCGGGCTCCCGCGCGAGGAGATCGCAAAGAGAGTGGAGTTCGCTCTGGGCGCGGTCGGAATGCTCGGCTTACGCAACGCCGTCGTCTCCCGTCTCTCGGGCGGACAGAAGCAACGCGTCGCGATCGCGGGCGTGCTTGCGCTCAAACCCCGCGTCATGATCCTCGACGAATCCACCGCAATGCTCGATCCGCGGGGAAGACGGGAGATCGTCGAAGTCGTCAAAAAACTAAACCGCGAGGAGAAGATCACCGTCATTCTGATCACGCACTTTATGGAGGAAGCCCTGCTCGCCGACCGTGCCGTCGTCATGAACCGCGGGGAGATCGCCCTCACCGATACGCCCGCGGGGATCTTTGCCCGCCACGAAGAACTGCTCACCTACAACCTTGCGCTCCCGCGCATCGGCGTGATCGCCAAGAAACTGACCGAAGGCGGACTGCGGGTCAGGGATACCCTCGATCCCGAACAGCTTGCCGAAGACATCGCAAGGAGCGTGCGGAGATGAATATCGTCTGCGAACATCTCACCTATGTCTACGATAAGGGCTCTCCGTTTGCGGTCAAAGCGCTCGACGACGTCTCGCTCACCATCGCCGAAGGGGAATTTTTCGGGATCATCGGGCATACGGGAAGCGGAAAATCCACATTTGTACAGCATCTCAACGGGCTCATCCGCCTTCCTTCCTCCAAAAAGAAGCGCTACAAGCCCGAAAAAGGGGAGATCCTTCCCACGCTCAAGGTGGGGGAATACGATCTCACCTCCCGCAAAACGGATTTCTATTCCCTCCGCAAAAAAGTCGGCATGGTCTTCCAATATCCCGAATACCAGCTCTTTGCGGAGACGGTGAAGGACGACGTCGCGTTCGGGCTCAAAAACTTTTCCAAGGGTATCTCGAAGGAGGAGACCGAGCGGGCGGTCGGAGACGCCCTCACCGCCTGCGGATTGGATCCCAAAGAGGTCGCCGAAATGTCCCCGTTCGATCTCTCGGGCGGACAGAAGCGCCGCGTCGCCATCGCGGGCGTGATCGTCACGCGGCCCGAGATCTTGGTGCTCGACGAACCCGCCGCGGGGCTCGATCCGCTCGGCAAGCGGGAAGTCATGGCTCTTCTGCACCGTTTGCACGGAAGTTGGTGCAAGACGATCGTCATCGTCTCGCACGATATGGATGAGATCGCCGAAAATTGTACGCGCGCCGCCGTCTTTTCGGAGGGAAAGGTCGTGATGTGTCTCCCCCCGCGCCAACTCTTCAAAAGGACGGACGAGCTCTTGTCCCTCGGCTTGGATATCCCGCTGGTCGCAAAGATCTGTCTCGCCCTCCAAAGACGGGGGATCGAAATCGACTGCGATTTTACTGCCGATGATTTTGTTGCGAAAGTACTCGCTCTGAGGAGGGACCGCCGATGAAAGACGTCGCTTTCGGGCAGTATTATCCCGTGAACTCCTTTGTCCACCGCTGTGATCCCCGTCTCAAACTCTTCTTCCTCGTCGCCTTCATCGCGGCAATCTTCGTCGCGAACAACTTTTGGGCGTTGGGGGCTTGCGCCGCCGTGCTGATCGCCGTGGTCGCGCTCTCCCGCGTACCCTTAGGCAAAGTCCTCCGCGCCATCCGCGGTGTGTTGATCCTCGTCATCTTCTCTGCGGTCATCAGCGTCTTTTTTTACAGCGGGGAGACGGTCTATTGGAAATACGGTATCCTGTGCGTGACGCGGGAGGGGATCTTCTTCTCCGTCTTTCTGATCATCCGCCTGTTTTTGCTCGTCATATGCTCCTCGATGCTCACCTATACGACGACGCCCGTCGCCCTTACCGACGGGATCGAGAGCATCTTTCACGTCCATGTCCTCGCCCTCATCATGAGCATCGCGCTCCGGTTTATCCCCATTCTGATGGACGAGACCGAACGCATCAAGAACGCACAAAAGGCGCGCGGGGCGGACTTCGAGAGCGGGAATATCTTCAAGCGGATCAAGGCGATCGTGCCCATCCTCATCCCGCTGATCCTTTCGGCGTTCCGCCGCGCCGATGAACTCGGCGACGCCATGGACGCGCGCTGTTATATGGGCGGCAAAAAGCGGACGAAATACAAAAAGCTCACGTTTAGCTGGCGCGACCTCGTTGCCTTCCTCACGGCGGCGGCGCTCGTGACGGGCGTCGCGCTCCTTCGCGTGTATGTGGGAGGGATGTGATGCGTTGCGCACTGCTGGTCAGTTACGACGGAACGGACTTCTCGGGCTACCAACGTCAGGCGCAGGGCGAACGCACGGTGCAGGAGGAGCTCGAGCGGGCGGCGGCGGAGATCTTCGGCGCACCCGTCCGCGTCGTCGCAAGCGGGCGTACGGACGCCGGCGTTCATGCGGCGGGGCAGGTCTGCCATCTCGACTGCGAGACGACGATCCCCCCCGAACGGCTCTTTCTGTGCTTCAACCGCCTTCTTCCGCCCGATCTCCGCGTTTTGGCGAGCGCTCCCGCCCCCGAAGGTTTCGACGCTTCGTCGTCCGCCAAGAGGAAGACTTACGTCTATTCCGCTTATTTGGCGGAGAGCGAATTGCCCCTCGTCTGCCGCTATGCCGCGCGTCTGAAACGGAAGCCCGATCTTGCCGCGATGAAGCGGGCGGCGGAACTTCTCGAGGGGGAGCACGACTTTGCCGCATTCTCTTCGGCAGGGTCGTCCGCCAAGACGTCGGTGCGGACCGTCTACCGCATTGAAATTTCTTCGAAGACGTTAAACGGCGGTACCATGTACGAGATCTCGGTCACGGGAAACGGTTTTTTATACAATATGGTCCGCATTCTTGCCGGCGAGCTCTTCGCCGTGGGATACGGAAAAGAACTTGGACAGACCGCACTCGCCCTCGGGTGCGGAGAGCGCTCGCTCGTCGCAGAGACAATGCCCCCCGAGGGGCTACGGCTTGAGCGCGTAGACTACGGTTTCCCCCTGTTCGGGGAAAGATCATAGGAGGATTTATGGAGTTTTTCTCGGTTTTCTCGTTCGGACAGCAATTCTGCGGGATGTACATCAACGCGGAAACGCTTGCGGAAGCGATCGACATCATGCGCAAGAATTTGATCATCTGCTTGGGCGTCGCCGCGGGTTTTTATCTGATTTGCTTGGCGCTTGGCGGCGTCGGGCTCATGACGATGGCGAAGCGGCTCGGGAAAAAGCACGTATGGATGGGATTCGTACCCATTCTCAACACCTATTATGCGGGCGTTTTGGCGGGCGAAGCGCAATTTTTCGGGCAGAAAATGAAGCGCGCGGGGCTGTATGCCGCCATCGCGGAGGGCGGATATTTAGTCTTCAATACGATCTTCTGCTACTGCGTGTTCGCCCTTCTTCCCTATAAGACGGAGCGGGACGGGCTCAACGATTTTACGGGCGCCGAACAAAAGGAGATCATCACCGACGAAGAGGCGGTGCGCGCCGCCGGGTTGGGCTGGATGCTCGACGGAAGCATTTGGTTCGAGATCATCGGCTATCTCTTCGAACTACTGCTGATCGTCATGCTGTTCGTGGTCTTCCTCTCCCTCTTCCGCAAGTTCTACGCGCGCGGACCGATGGTCATGACCTTCCTCTCCTCCATCCTTCCCTTCCGCGCCTTGACGCTCTTTGCCGTGCGGAACAACACGCCCGTCGATTATAACGAATATATGCGCAAAAAGATGGAAGAGTTTTCCCGCCGCAGTCCATATCCCCCTCAGGGCGGTTATCCTCCCCAAGGCGGCTATTCTCCGCAGGGCGGGAATCCCCCGCAGAACGAAGAGCCTTTCGATGACTTCGGCGGAGGCGGAACGCAAGGTCCGCAAGGCGGACCGCAAGGGGAAAGCGGAAGCGGTCAAGACAACCCGTTTTCCGATTTTTGACGAAAAACGGCGGTACCATGTCCGAAAGTATATGCAATCGCAGATTTGAGGTGCAACTATGAATTACAGAGAAGAATCCCTGAAAAAACACGGAGAATGGAAGGGCAAGATCGAAGTTTCTTGCAGGGTGGAGGTCGATAGCCGCGAAAAACTTTCGCTCGCCTATACGCCCGGCGTCGCCGAACCCTGCCTCGCCATCCACGAAGATCCCGAAAAGAGCTTCGATCTCACCCGCCGCTGGAATACCGTGCCCGTCATCACCGACGGGACGGCGGTCCTCGGTCTCGGAGACATCGGTCCCGAGGCGGGGATGCCCGTCATGGAGGGGAAATGCGCCCTCTTCAAGGCGTTCGGCGGGGTAGACGCATTCCCTCTTTGCATCCGTTCCAAGGACGCGGACGAGATCGTGCGGACCATTGAGCTTCTGGCGGGTTCCTTCGGCGGGATCAATTTGGAGGACATCTCCGCGCCCCGCTGTTTCGAGATCGAGCGCAGGCTCAAAGAGGATCTCGACATCCCCGTCTTCCACGACGACCAGCACGGGACCGCCGTCGTCTCGGCGGCAGCCCTTCTCAACGCGTTGAAGCTCGTCGGCAAAAAGATGGAAGATCTTCGCATCGTCATCAACGGAGCGGGCGCCGCGGGTATCGCCATCGCCAAGTACCTTTTGAAGATGAATGCGGGCGACATCATTCTGTGCGACCGTCAGGGCATCCTCTGCGACGGCGACAAACAGCTCACGGACGCCAAGGCGGAGATCGCACGCCTCACCAACCGCGGTCTTCGGAAGGGCTCGCTTGCCGATGCGATGAAGTCTTCCGACGTCTTCATCGGCGTCTCGGGTCCTAATTGCGTCACGAAGGAGATGGTGCGTTCGATGGCAAAGGACGCCATTGTCTTCGCCTGCGCCAATCCCACGCCCGAAATTTCCCGCGAGGACGCTCTCGAAGCGGGCGCCGCGGTCGTGGGGACGGGATCTTCCGAGAAACCCAACCAAATCAACAACGTTCTGGTCTTCCCCGGGCTCTTCCGCGGCGCGCTCGACGCCCGTGCGACCGACATCAACGCCGAAATGATGATCGCGGCGTCCCACGCCATTGCGGAATGCGTGAACGATGAGGAACTTTCGCCCGATTATATCCTGCCCTATGCCTACGACCTTCGCGCGCACAAGGCGGTCGCCTCAGCCGTTTGCGAGACGGCTGTGCGTACGGGCGTTTCCCGCTTAAAAAAATAGAATCTCGAAAAAGTCCCGCGAAACGATTGACGGAACTGCCGAAAAGCGATACAATGGAAGCGTTTGAAGGACACGGAGGAGAAACGAGTGATTACTCACGGTAACGAAATCAAGCTGTTTGCGGGAAACTCCAATCTTCCGCTCGCTCGCTCCATTGCCGCAAAGCTCAACACCGGCCTCGGAGAGGTGGAAGTCACCAAGTTTTCGGATGGGGAGACCGCCGTTCACATCGGTGAAACGGTACGCGGCAGAGACCTCTTCATCATCCAGTCCACTTCGGCTCCCGTCAACGACAACTTGATGGAACTTCTGATCATGATCGACGCCGCCAAGCGTGCCTCCGCGGGAAGAGTGACCGCCGTCATGCCCTATTTCGGGTATGCCCGTCAGGACCGCAAAGCGCGTTCGCGGGATCCGATCACCGCAAAGCTCGTCGCCGATCTTCTCACGAGCGCGGGGGCGGACCGTGTGCTTACGATGGACCTTCACGCCGCCCAGATCCAAGGGTTCTTCAACATTCCCGTGGACAATCTGCTCGGCGGTCCCACCCTCTATAATTACTTCGGGGGGAAGGTAGACGAAGATTTTATCGTCGTCTCACCCGACGTCGGAAGCGTCAACCGTGCGAGAAAGGTCGCGGAGCGCCTCGGTTGCCCGATGGCGATCATCGATAAGCGGCGTCCCAAAGCCAACGTGATGGAAGTCATGAACATCATCGGCACCGTCGCGGGCAAGAAGTGCCTGCTCGTGGACGATATGATCGACACCGCCGGTACGATCGTGCAGGGCGCAAAGGCGTTGGTGGACGCGGGCGCGACCGAGATCAAGGCTTGCTGTACCCACGCCGTCCTTTCGGGGCCCGCCGTCGAACGGCTTGCGGATTCCCCGATCGACGAGCTCGTTATGCTCGATACCATTCTGTTGCCGCCCGAAAAGATGCTTCCCAAGATCAAGATCTTATCCGTGGCGGACATCTTTGCGGCTGCGATCGAAAACGTCTATCTCGATAAACCGATGAGCAAAATTTACGATTGACAAGAGACCGTGAAGAGCCGCCTGCGGGCGGCTTTTTCGTTGAAGCAAAGGGGAGGCTTTTATGTACCTCATTGTCGGGCTGGGAAATCCCGAAGAAAAATACGCGAAAACGTTCCACAATATGGGCTTCCTCGCGGCGGGCGACGTCGCGGAGCTCCTTCACGCAAAGTTTCGGAAAAAGGAGTGCGAGGCGAGCGTTGCGGAGGGGTATCTCGGCGGCGAAAAGATCATCGTCGCCCGCCCCATGACCTACATGAACGCCTCGGGAAGGGCAGTCAAGCAACTTGTCAAAAAATACAAGATCTCACCGGATCGGCTCATTGTCATCTACGACGACTACGACCTCGCAAAGGGTCGGGTCAGGATCCGTCCTTCGGGCAGTGCGGGCACCCACAACGGGATGCGCTCGGTCATTGCCGAGACAGGCGTCAGCGAATTTCCGCGCATCCGCATCGGCATCCGCGACGAAGCGATCAACGTTCCGCTCATTTCTTACGTTCTTTCCGAAGTCAGGAGGGAGGATTACGACCTCTTTGCCGACGCCTGCCATCGCGCCGCGGAAGCCGCTCTCGCCATCGCCGCGGGAACGAATTTCGACCTTGTCATGACGAACTATAACCGATGAAAGATTTCTTCCGTCTCACAACATTGGGCGGCGACTATCCGCTACTCGGCGCCGACCTCAAAACGGGGGTCCCCGTGGCGGCGTTCGGTCTCTCCGATCCCATGAAATATCTCGTGGCGGCGTCTTACGGCGGGCGTATGGTCTATATTACCGCAGACGCTCTCACGGCAAAGCGTGCGCGGGACGCGATCGCCGCGCTCTCGGGGAAGGAATGCGCGCTTCTCACCGCCAAGGACGAGGTTTTGACCTATCGCAAGGCGCTCTCGAAGGATGTGCTGTACCGCAGGCTTTCCGCTCTTCATGCGTGGCAGAAGGGGGCGGACGTTTTGGTCGCGGACGTAGAGGCGCTCGTGCAGCTCGTCCCGCGGCGTCTTCCCGTCTTTTCTTTGGAAGTGGGGAAGGAAGTCTCGCTTACGGAGCTTGCCGAATCGCTCGTCCGCGCGGGCTATACGCGGGAATATTCGGTGGACGCACCGGGCGTATTCGCCGTCCGCGGGGACATTCTCGACATCTATCCCGTGGGTGCCGAACACCCCGTCCGCATGGACTTTTTCGGCGACGAGTTGGAAGCCATCCGCCCGTACGACGAAATCACCTCCGAGCGCTACGAAAAGGTCTCTTCCATTGAGATCCTTGCGGCGACGGACGTGCTCTTAGACGACGGAGAGGCGGACCATGTCCGCGATCGGCTGCAAGAAGAGTGCCGAAAGGCGCCGAATGCGGAGGCGTATGCGCGGATGTCGAAGATCGCAGACGATCTCGTTTCCGCAGATCTTTGTTCGGATTTTCTTTTGCCGCTTTTCAAAAATTCCGTCTCCTTTTTCGATACGTTGAAGGGGGACGAACTCCTCGTATTCGACGAATGCAAGCTCATCCGGGATAAACTTTCGGGGCTCTACGCGGAGCACGCCGAACGCTTCGCTTCCCTCTATGCGGGGGGCGAGTGTATGCGTTTTTCCGAGGACCAATATCTCCCCGCCCAATCGTTTTCGCGCTTTTCCGCCCGCCGCTGTCTCGCCTTGCAGACCTTTGCGGGAAACGTCGGGTTTTTCGATCCCCTCAAGCTCTACAACTTCCCTTCGGCGCCCGCCCGCCGCTATCTCAACTCTCTGCCCGATCTCTTTGTGGACGTGCGGAATTGGAGCAGGACGGGTTACCGCGTCCTCATCTTCGCGGGCTCGCGGGACCGCGCCGACCGTCTGCGCGAGGAATTTTATGCCGAAGGCGTTTCCCTCTCTCCTCCCGCGGGATCCCTCGGAGAACTCAGGGGGACCGTTGTCCTCGAAGAAGAGCTGGGCGCGGGGTTTCTTCTCCACGAATGCAAACTCGCCGTCATCGGAACGGGGGACCTCTTTACCCGCACGGGCGTTCCCAAGCGGGTCAAACGGAGACGGGGAGACCTGTTTCTTGCGCCCGAAGTGGGGGACTACGCCGTCCACGAATCGTACGGCATCGGGCGGATCACGGGGACCAAGAAGATCGAAACGGGGGACGGCGTCAAGGAGTACATCGCGCTCGAATACCAAGGCGGGGACACCCTCTATGTTCCCGTCGAGCAGATGGATATCCTCTCCAAGTACATGGGAGGGGATACTCCCGCGCTGTCGAAGATCGGCGGGGGAGAATTCGAACGGGTCAAAGCCCGCGTCCGCGCCTCTCTCCGCAAGATGGCGTTCGATTTGAAACAGCTCTACGCCGAGCGCAGGGAGAAGCGCGGCTACGTCTTTCCGCGGTTCCGCGAAGAGATGGAAGAATTCGCTGCGTCTTTTCCCTATGAGGAGACGCCCGACCAGCTCACCTCCTTTGCCGAGATCGAAGAGGATATGTGCTCCGAAAAGGTGATGGACCGTCTCCTCTGCGGGGACGTCGGGTTCGGCAAGACGGAGGTAGCCCTGAGAGCCGCCTATCTTTGCATTCTCGCCGGCAGACAAGCCGCTCTGCTGTGCCCCTCCACCGTCCTCTCCGAACAGCATCTCCGCACCGCCCGCGAACGGATGGAAAGTTTCGGCGTACGCGTCGCCGGGCTCAACCGCTTCCGCACCGAGCGGGAGGTCAAAGAGACCCTTTCCGCCCTGCAACGCGGCGATGTGGACCTCATCATCGGGACGCACCGTCTCCTCTCGGAGGACGTGAAATTCCACGATCTCGGACTATTGATCCTCGATGAGGAACAGCGGTTCGGCGTCGAGCATAAGGAGAAGATCAAGAACGTCAAGCGCGACGTCGATTGTCTTACCATGACGGCGACGCCCATTCCGCGCACGTTGCACCTCTCCCTTTCCGGCATTCGCGACATCTCCACGATCCAGACCCCTCCCGTCGCCCGTCTGCCCGTTCAGACCTATGTCGCGGAGGAGACGGAGACTTTGATCCGCGACGCCTGCCTCCGCGAGATCGCGCGCGGCGGGCAGATCTTCCTGCTCTACAACCGCGTCGAGACCATCCGCACCTTCGCCGCCCGTCTCAAAGAATATTTGCCCGAGGCGCGGATCACCGTCGCCCACGGACGGATGGACCGCTCCGCGCTCGAGAGCAATGTTTTCGGGTTCTACCGCGGGGAATACGATGTTTTGGTCACGACGACCATCATCGAGAACGGGATCGATCTTCCCAACGCCAATACCCTGATCGTGATCGATTCCGACCGTTTGGGTATTTCCCAACTCTATCAGTTACGCGGCAGAGTGGGCAGGGGGACCCGTCTCGCCCACGCGTATTTTACATATAAGCCCGAAAAGGTCATGACGGAGGGCGCGGCAGAGCGTTTGAAGGCGATCATGCAGTTCACCGAGCTCGGGTCGGGATTCAAGATCGCCATGCGCGATCTCGAGATCCGCGGCGCGGGCAACGTGCTCGGCACCGAACAGCACGGGCATATGGATAAAGTCGGCTACGAGCTGTACGCCAAGATCCTCAAAGAGGAGCTGACGGGAGAGCGGCAGGAGATCGTCGATCTCGACATCAAGACGGCCGCCTTCCTTCCCGAGAGCTATGTGGAGTCTCCCGCAGGCAGGATGGACTGCTACAAACAGATCGCGGAGATCCGCAGTGCGGAGGACTACAAGCGGGTCTGTACGTCGATGGAGGAGAGCTACGGCGCTCTGCCCCAATGCGCGCTCAACCTGCTGATCATCGCGCTCATGAAGAGCTACGCCTCGCATTTGCAGGTCAAGAAGATCACGGTCGGGCCCAAAGGGGGCGCGTTGGAGTTTACCGGGCTTGCCGCTCTCTCCGACGGGCGGATCTCCGCCGCAATGGACCGCTATGCTTCCGCCGTGAGTTTGGATATGACCAGCGCGCCCGTCTTGCGCTTTTTGAAGGGGGGCGACGGCGCCAAAACGATGATGCGCATGACGAAATTCTTGAAATTTGCCTCAACTTTTCACTAATTTTTCGCATTTTACCCTGTAAATTATTTGCGAGATTTTGCGAAATGGTATATAATAGAAAAAGCGTCGGTTAAGGCGACCCTTTTCCTATGGGAAAAGAAGGGCGCGATCCCGCTCCCGGATACGGAAAAAACCAACCATCGGAGTTTGTATGAAAGGAAAGAAGAAAGCAGTTGCGGTCGCTCTCGCCGCGCTCTTTGCCTGCGGATCGCTTGCAGGCTGTGCGCAGCTCACGACCATCAACAACACCAAGAACTTTGCGCAGGTCATTGCCGAAGTCGATCTCACCCGCAGCGAGGATTTTCAGGAGGGCGGCGATTATTTCGACGTGAACTACGTTGTCGGCACAACGAAGATCATCAAGCGCGATATGATCGCGAGCTTCATTTCGACGGGCGCGAATCTCATGAACAGCTACGGCTGGTCTTACCGCGATACCTTCAATATGATCGCCGATTCCCTCGTCAACCGTTCGCTCTATGTGCAGTACGCCAAGGCGTTTCTCATGAAGAACGGGGAAAAAGGCGACGGGTCGGTCAATTCCTACAACCGCGAAGCCTACCAGCAGTACATCGGCGACGGCACGTACAGCGAGGATATGCGCGAAGCGAAGTCCATCGAATATTTCCTTTCCGAAGATGAGCGCGCGAAAGCGGTCTACGACCTCCGCGTCTCCGTCAATGCCTCCCTCGATTCCATCGAAGAAGAGATCATCGATGCCGAGGAAGACGAGCACGAGCACACCGCGGACGCCGACGTCCGCACCACCCCTACGGGAGTCGGTACGGAGAACGAAGATTATTACGATCCCGATTACAGGATCTACACGGGCAAAGAGGTGGCGCTCGGCTCCTACGAGAAGGTGGACGGTTCCACGCCCTATTTCCGCGGCGAGGCGTACAAGCGCTTCCTCTCCAATCTTTACAGCAACGACCTCCTCACGAAGGGGGAAAATACCTCGGATTTCGAGTCACTCAACTATTATGCGCTCGAGTTGCGCTCCGCCTACGAATCCGCGATCATCAATAAGATGACCGAGATCTTCGAGGAGAACGCCGAGAAGAAGATCACGCCCGAGTGGGTCGGCAAGCAATTCGAATCCACCGTGGCGACCCATATGACAAGCTACCGTAGCGACCGTACCTCTTTCGAGACGGCGTTCGACAATATCTCCGATACCTCCTTTATCCTTGCCGCGCCTCACACGGTCGAAGGCGACGCCGTCTCTTACAGCAAGTACGGTTACGTCATCAACATTCTGCTTCCCTTCTCCGACGAGCAGAGCGACGCGCTCGAAAAATTCACGCAGGACTTCGGCGATTCCAAGGGGAACACCTACATCGCCCGCGCCCAGCTCCTTCGGAACTTGACGGCGACGGATCAGCGCAGCACTTGGTTTACCGGTCATACCGATTATTCCTATGTGGCGGAAGGATCCGACGGCGCCTATACGGGCGGCAACAGCGACCGCCGCTACCTCTTCTTTGAAGACAGCTTGAAAAATTCCCAAACGGAAGAGGGCGAAGCGCGCTATGAGGGATTGAAGAATTATTACGGGAAGTATACTTATAACGGTTATGTCTTCGAGAAGACCGAAAAGGACGGGGACAAGTCCTATGTCTTCCTGCCCAAGGAGATCGGTATCGACGACTTCCTCGGCGAAATGGAGGGTTATGTCGAGTCTGCCTCGTACGACGGCGGCGCACTCTCCTTCAACTACGACAAGGCGCCCGACGCCGCGAGCTACTTTGCGCAGACCAATTACTACACGGACGGCGAGCCCGATTATTCCAAATTCGTCTATGCTTCCGGCAAGATCACGGGCGACGGCGCCTACGATCCCAATCACATCTTCCTGAGAGGCAGTTGGGAGAACACCGCGATGTCCGTCATAAACGAACTTTCCTTCGCGTATAATACGGATACAGCGGGTCTCAACACCTACCTCGGCTATTCCGTAACCCCCTATAAGACGTCTTACATGGCGGAATTCGAATATGCCGCACAGAAGGCGGTCGCGGGCGGCGCGGGCACGTTCTACGTCGTTCCCACCGATTACGGTTGGCATATCATCTATTGCACCTTCTCCTTTGCGGATATGGAGCACGGCTACTCCGCAAATGAAGAAGGGGCGTTGCGCTCCTCTCCCTACAACTTCCTCGAGAGCGAAGTGAAGACGGAGGGCACGTTCTCTTATCTTTGGTATGAGTATCAGAAGTCCACGGCGGTCTCTTCGGTCGTCTCCGCGAAACAGTCGGAGATCATCGACAGCTATGCGGACGATTGCTCGACCATTTACGAGGGCCGTTTTGCGGATTTGACGGGCATGGATTGATTCGACGCTGCACGGGAGGTCTATGCAGCTCTTCGAAGCGATCTGGAAATCGGTTTTACTTGGTACGGTGCAGGGGCTCACAGAGTTCCTGCCCGTTTCTTCAAGCGGACATCTCATTCTCCTTCAACGGTTGCTCGGCTATTCTGCCGAGAGCGTGACGTTTGTCAGCCTCATGCTCCATGTCGGCACCTTGCTTGCCGTTGCAGTCGCATTCCGCAGGGAGATCCTATCACTTTTTCGCCCACCTTTCCGGCGGGCTTTCTATTTATTGGCGGCTACCATCCCCGCGGGCGTTACGGGGCTTCTCTTTGCCTCCCGTCTCGACGCGCTTTTCACAGGGGAGTGGGGATTTTTGCTCCTCGCCGTCACCTTCCTCGGAACGGCGGCTCTGCTCCTTTCGGCAAGACGGCGGAAAGTGCGAAAATTCGGTTGGCGACAGACAGCCGCGATGGGCCTCATGCAGGCTGCCGCCATTCTTCCCGGGCTCTCACGGAGCGGTTCTACGATTGCGGCGGGGATGCTGGCGGGCGCCGATCCGAAAGAGGCGTCCGAGTTTTCCTTCCTTATGAGCATTCCCGTCATCGCGGGGGGATTTCTGCTCGGCTGTCTGGGGATTTTTTCGGGGGAGACCGTGTTTCCCCATACCATGCCCGAGATCGTAGGCGCGATCCTCGGAATTTTGACCTCGGCAGTCTCGGGCGGGTTTGCGATCCGCGTCATGAAAAAACTCATGAGCAGTGCGAATTATAAGTGGTTCGCGCTCTATCTTGTGATCCTCTCGTTCGTCTGTTTGATCCTCCATGCGGCGGTTTGAGCGCATAATCCCCAAAAAACCTCCCATACTTGGAGTATAGGAGGTAAAGTGATGAGATTGAATTGCGGAGATATTTGTCCCAAGACGGGCGCGTACAAGGTCATCGACAGGAACGGCAAGGTCGTGAATACGATCTACGTCGGCGAAGGCGAAACGATGCCGCCCACGCAGTATTCCGACTGCCACTACGAATCGGACAATTAAAGAAAGCGCCGCGGCAGGTCGCCGCGGCGTTTTTCACTCGCTGTCTTTGCAAATTTCTTCGATGCGGCAGAGTTCTTCTTCGGAAAAGACGGGATCCACCTTGATATTGTCGAGGATCTGTGCCGAGGAGGACGCGCCGACGATCACGCTCGAGACGGCTCCGTCCTTCAACACCCACGAGAGGGCGAGCTCGGGAAGAGTTTGCCCGCGGTCTGCCGCCACCTCCTTCAGCTTTCCGAGCTTTTCGAGGAGGGAGGGGGTCAGTTTCTCTTCTTTGAGCGTAAAGCTCTTGCGCATTCGGCTGTCGTCGGGGATCCCCTTGAGATATTTCTCGGTGAGCAGTCCCTGCGCGAGCGGAGAATAGGCGATGATCCCGAAGCCTTGCGCTTGGGCGTACTGCTTTAACCCGTCTTCTTCGATCCTGCGGTCGAGCAAATTGTAGCAGACTTGGTCGAGCACGAAGGGCGTTTTGAGTTCCCTGAACACTTCCACGGCGGCCTCCGCTTGTTCGCGGTTGTAGTTGGAGATCCCGATGTAGAGCGCTTTGCCTTGTTCCACCAAGCGGTGGAGCGCATAGCAGGTCTCTTCGATGGGGACGGCGGGCGACGGGCGATGGTGATAGAAAATGTCTACATAGGGGAGCCCGAGCCGTTTCAGGCTTTGGTCGAGCGAGGCGACGAGATACTTTTTACTTCCGCCGTCGCCATAGGGTCCCTTCCACATCGGGAAGCCCGCTTTGGTCGAGATACAGAGCTCGTCGCGATAGGCGGAGAAATTTTCCCGCAGGAGTTTTCCGAAATTTTCCTCCGCACTGCCGCCGCGCGGACCGTAATTATTGGCGAGATCGAAGTGACAGATCCCGTTGTCGAAGGCGGTGAAGACCATATCCCGCATGATCTCGAAATTGTCCGTACTGCCGAAGTTGTGCCAAAGTCCCAAAGAAATTTCGGGGAGTTTCAGTCCGCTCGCTCCCGCACGGCGATAGTGTACCGCTTCCTTCTTATAGCGCATGGGATCGGGGATCCGTTCCCGATTCTGCATCAAGCGTTTGAATGTCATTTCATCCATATCCGAGGGTCCTCCGTACTTATCCGAATTCATCTATATGGTATCACAAGCGCATGGAAAAATCAAGCGATCGAACAAGATTTCTCCGCGGCGCACCAAACTGCGGCGGCGCGCATACGCTGTATCAAAACATTTCGGGGGGATCGATGCAGAATACGACGACGCTCAATTCGCAAGAGGAATGGAAAACCCTTAAACTTCTTTCGCCCGTCTATGCGGGGCGCTCGGGTGCGCTCACCGCGGCGCTCCAATACGTCTTTCAGGCGATCACTTTGAGCGCGCAGGGTGAGACCGAAAAAGCCCGCGCCCTCGAGTCGCTTGCGGGAGAAAAGCTCCGCCATCTTCAACTCCTCGGCTCGTTGGTCGAAAAATGCGGCGCCAAACCCGTGTTTACGTCCTGCCCGCCCTATCCCGTCTCCTACCATTCCGCGTCCTACGTCAATTACGCGAAAACGTACCCCGCCATGCTCGCGGCGGACATCGAACTCGAACGCTCCCTTTGCGTCGCCTATACGACGGCTGTAAAATCTTTGGAGGGCGAGGCGAAGGAGACCGTCGCGCAGATCTTGCAGGAGACGCGCGCCCATCTCGAGACCGTCAAAGAGTTGGACGGGATCTCTCGGGCATAAACTTCCAATAGCGCACGGGCATATATCCCCGCATTTGGCGGAGCCGTTCCCGCGAGGGGATATTGACGCTGTCGTAATAATTCTTCCATAGCGCCTGCCACGCCTTTTCATCCGAGGAGAGCAGAACTTCCGCCCTCTCGAGGGGAGCGAGAAAGACGTGGCTTCCGTCGTATACCGCCGCCTTCTTCCGCCCGACATCGTGAATGACGAAGGGATATTCGGGAAGGCGCGCGCGGAAGTGGGGGACAAGCAGGTCGCAAATATCATTGTCTGGCGAAATGGGTGCGTACAACGCCCCGCTCGCGCTCTCCATAAAGCGGACGAATCCATGAAAACGGTGGATCTCGAAGGTCACGCGGCGGATACACTCCATCGCCGCCGTCACGCACTCCTCGGCAAACATTTTGCGGACGGGCCGACCCTCTTTCACGAGCAGTTTGAAGTAATTCAGGGCTACCATGTCGCGATCTTGGTCTCCGCTTCTCAACAAAGTAGATAGATCGTTCATGCAGTCCGGGTCGATCTTCAAGAGCCGCTGTTCCGCCTTTTTCGCGCGTTCGGGCTCGGGCGTCACGAAGACCGTCTCCTGCGCCAACGAGAGTTGGCACCCGCGCGAAGAGAGGACGGCTTGCCCATCCCGGAAGGCGAGCACGAACGCCGTCAGAAATGCGGTTTTACTGCCGTCATAGAAGTAGATCATAGTTCCCCCGTAAGTGCGGACCGCGCCGTTTCGAAGTCAGGAAAGAGGCTGAGCTGGACGGGGGCGGCGTCTCCCGCAGTCAGGAGCCCCCGCACGATCTTTTCGTTTTCCGCGCCGCAGAATTTTCCGCTTGCCGTGATGAAGTGCCGCGCCCGTTTGAGTACGACCCGCATTTTTGCGAGCGATTCGAACGTGAGGTTGCGATATTTCCTCGCCTCAATGATCTTATATGCGCTCCTTGCGCCGATCCCCGGCACCCGCAAGAGCGTTTCGAGGGGCGCCGTGTTGACTTCGACGGGGAAGAGTTGTAGATTCCTGAGCGCCCACGCACATTTCGGGTCGAATTCGGCGGAAAGGTTTCCGTCTTCGCCGACGATCTCCTCCGCCGTAAAGCCGTAAAAACGCAAAAGCCAGTCCGCCTGGTAGAGCCTGTGTTCCCGCAACTCGCCCGCCGGTTTTTCGGGGAGAAGGGAATCGTGAACGACGGGAACGTAGGAGGAATAATAGACCCGTTTGAGCCCCAAGCTGCGGTAGAGGGATTGGGTGAGACGGAGGATCTGCCCGTCCGGTTCGGGGGAAGCGCCCACGATCATTTGGGTGGTCTGTCCCGCGGGCAGGAACCGCCCCTTGCGCTTTTCTTCGCGGAAGACCAGCTTCTCGCGGCTGAGTTGCCGCATGGGGCGGAGCAGGCTCTCCTTGCTCTTTTGGGGAGCGAGGAGTTTGAGGCTCGTTTCGGTCGGCAATTCGATGTTGTAGCTCATGCGGTCGGCATAGGAAGCGGCTTCGCGGACAAGCCCCTCGTCCGCATAGGGGATCCCTTTGAGGTGGATATAGCCCTGAAAGCGGTATTCGGTACGCAGTTTTTTCACGGTGAGCAACAGTTGCTCCATCGCAAAATCGGGCGACCGCACCACGGCGGAAGAGAGAAAGAGCCCTTCGATGTAATTGCGCTTGTAGAAGTCGATCACGAGCTCGCAGATCTCGTCGGGCGTCGCCGTCATGCGGGGGACGTCGGCATCCGCACGGGACATACAGTATTTACAGCGGAAGATGCAGTCGTTGGAGAGAAGGATCTTGAGCAGGGAGATGCATCTTCCGTCGGGCGTGAAGGAATGACAGCATCCCGCTACATACCCGTTCCCGATGCCGCCCTCATTGCGGCGTTTACTGCCCGAGGAGGAACAGGAGACGTCGTACTTTGCGCTTTCGGTCAGAATATGGAGCTTTTCTTCGGAGATCATCGTCCGCCTCCCGTTTTTCTCCATTATAGCGCAGGTTTGCGAAAAAGTCAAACGTTTGTTCCAAAAATCCAAAACTTTTGTTTGCAATTTTTCGGCTTGCCAAACGCGGGAGAATATGGTATAATCGTCGGGAAGGATTTCACAGAAATTTCACCTGTCCATTAGCGGAATATAATGTAATCCTCCTATAATAGGGAAAGGAGAAGGTTATGAAGATTTTGATCGTAGACGACGAGGAAATGATCCGCGCCGTGCTCCGCGAATATGTGGAATTCGAAGGCGGGGAAGCGGATGAAGCCGCCGACGGCATGGAAGCGGTCCGTATGTGCCGCGAAAACGAATACGACGCCGTGCTGATGGACATCATGATGCCCAAGCTCGACGGGTTTTCCGCTGTAAAGGAGATCCGCAAATTCTCTGCCGTTCCCGTGATCATGCTTTCCGCGCGCGGCGAGGAGTACGATAAACTCTTCGGCTTCGAGATCGGTTCGGACGACTATGTGACCAAGCCCTTCTCTCCCAAAGAGGTGATGGCGAGGATCCATGCCGTGATCCGCCGCGGCAAGAGCGCGCCTGCGGGCGTCGAAGTCTATGAGTTCGAAGGCTTGAAGATCGACGTGACGGGCAGGAACGTCTATGTGGACGGCGAAAAAGCCGAGCTTACTCCCAAAGAATACGAGTTGCTCTTTTACTTCGTACAGAACGCAGGCGTTGCGCTCACGCGGGAACGTCTTTTGAGCAAAGTGTGGGGATACGATTATTATGGCGACGACCGCACGGTAGATACCCATGTCAAAATGTTGCGCGGCAATTTGGGGCAGTATCGCAAATTTATCGTGACGCTCCGCGGGCTCGGTTACAAGTTCGAGGCGTAAAGCGGCATGGGAAGACGTGAAAAACAACGGAGCGGGAGAGGGATCAGCCTCAACCTCATCCTTTGGTTTTCTTTTACGGCGTTTGCGCTGTTGTTGGTCCTTGGCTTCATGATGGTCCAAAACTTTTTCCTCGGGCAGAGATACCGGAGAGAGACGGTCGATTCGCTGAAAAGCGCGGCTTCCGATATGATCGCGTCGCTTGAGGGATCCGACGGCGACAATCTCACCGCGCTCGCACGGGAGATTAGGCGGCTGGAAGAGGAATACGGCATCTCATTGCGGTTCCTCAATACGGTGGACGGCAGAGACGTCTTTTCGGAGGGATCGAACAGCGCGGTCTACCCAGAATTTGCGGAAAAACTACGGGATAAACTCTCGGGCGAAACGCGCGAGACGGTGCTCAGCGGGGACGGCGTCCTCGCGTATGCGACCGTCGTTTCGCTCCGTGGGCAGAGCTGTTTTTTGTGCGCGTCGAGTTCCATCGCGCGGCTCAACTCTTTGGAGGATTCCCTCAAATGGGTCTCGCTGGTCACGGCGCTCTTTTCCGTCGTGCTTGCCTTCGTCGTGAGCGGGTTCCTCGCCATGCTGATCACAAAGCCCGTCACCGAGGTGACCGACCGTGCCAAAGAGCTTGCGCGCGGGAGATACGATCTCAATTTCAAGCGGGATTACTATTGCAGTGAAATGACCGACCTTTCCGACGCCCTCGAATACGCACGGCAGGAGATCTCCCGCACGGACGCCATGCAGCGCGAGCTGATCGCGAACGTCTCGCACGATTTCAAAACGCCCCTCACCATGATCAAGGCATACGCCTCCATGATCCGCGAGATCTCGGGCGACGATCCCCCGAAACGGGACAGCCATGCACGGATCATCATCGAGGAAAGCGACCGTCTGACCGCGCTCGTCAACGATGTGTTGGACCTCAGCAAGTTGCGTGCGGGGATGGGGGGAGACCCGCCCGTCCCGTTCGATCTCTCCGAACTCGTGCGCCGCGCGGTTTCGCGGTTCGACTATCTTGCCGAAACGCAGGGCTATGTCTTTACGGTGGAGATCGCGGAGGACATATCGGCATTCGCGAATCCCGACAGTGTGGAGCAGGTCGTCTACAATCTCATCGGAAACGCGGTCAATTACACGGGCGAAGATAAAGAAGTGCGGATCCGTCTCTTTTCCGTACCGCATGGGAGCCGTCTCGAGATCGAGGATACCGGGAAGGGCATTCCCGAAGAGGAGATCGCCACGATTTGGGACCGCTATTACCGCACCAAAACCGATCATACGCGCCCCGTACAGGGAACGGGATTGGGGCTCTCCATCGTCAAAGAGATCTTGATCCGTCAGAATTGCCCCTTCGGTGTGAATTCCGAAGTCGGGAAGGGGAGTTGCTTCTGGGTGGAATTTCCGTCCTCCGAGAAAGCCGAAACGCGTCCGCATAAGGGACGCAGGGAGGAAAATTCATGACAAAGCGCATCGGTGCGCTACTGCTTGCGATCCCGCTCGTGGGAGCAGGGGTCGTAACGAACGGGATCCATGCCGCCGCGGGGTCTGCGGGCACGGGCTGTGAACTCACGGGTGCGATCCCCGAGAAGGACTATCCCGTCGTCGTGGAGCGCGAACACATCACGTTGCACATCGGCGACCTTGCGGGCTCGGGCTACTTTTTCTCCTCTTCCGCTCTCGAACAATACCTCGGGCGGAACTATGTCAAGACGGAGTATTCCTTCTATAATCCTACGGAGGAGCGCGTCGATATGAAGCTCCTCATCCCGGACATGGGTATGCCGGATTATGTCACGGCGGGGTACAGCCGTCCGTATGTGTCGATCAGTACCGACGGCGCGAGCGCGGAGTATACTCCCCGCTATTCGTATGCGGGCTTTTTGGGCGGGGAATACGATCTGAGCGACGGCGCGTCGCAGATCTCGGACGGAGTTGCAGGCGATTTCTATTTCCGCGAAGGGTTGGAAGTTACGGAATGGACGTTCTCCGTTGCGGTGACCGACGAGATGTTGGAACAGTCCGCGAAGAAACATCTCTCGCTGGTCGTCCGCCTGAGTTGCAATCCCATCACGACGCGGATCATGTCGAGCAAACTGATGTACGCCGAGATCTCAAACGGCGAACCCTGCCTGTGTTTCGATCTCGAAAAGGGGATGAACAAGGTGCGCGTCGCGGCGGTAGGGGGGAGCGGTTCGCTCTCGGCGGAGTCTACCGTCCGCACCGCCCGTTTCGGGGGCGAGACGTTGCATTCCATGGTGGCTGTCTCTACGGGCGTCCTCCCCTTCCGCGAATTTGCTCTCAGAAACCGTCCCGCAGGGTGCGAGATCTCCGAAAGCGATTGGATCAACGGCTTTGTGCGGATGATCACGGAGTGTACGAACCAAGGCTGTCTCGTCTATGCGATCCCCGATTTTCTGACGGAAAACTCCTTCCTGCGTTGGCAGGAATACACCGTAAGCGTGGACGCCAAGGAGCGCGTTTTGCACACCGTCACGACCCCGATCTTCCCCGTAGTATCCGGCGAGGAATACCAATTCAGTTATCTTCTCTCCACCGATCAGCGTTGGAGCGACCTCAATCAATTCTCCATAGAGATCGTTACCCCATACCATGTCGCGGAGACGTCGCTCGATTTTCAAAGAACAGAGGGAGCGGACGGAAATGTTTCCTATGCGTTCCGCCGCGATTTTCTCCCGCTCGGCGAATTGGAATTTACGCTTACGGACGGGACTGTAACGGGCCCCGGCGTCACTTCTTCCGCTCCGATCTCTCCCTCCCTTCGGCTTGCCTTTATCTTGCTCGGCGTCCTTACGGCGGCCGCCGGCGGAACGGCAGTGGCTGTGGTCGTCATCCGTAAGAAGAAGAGAGCGGGAAGCGGCAGAAAGGACCGCCGCTGATTTGTTTTTTGCGGTTTTTTTCAGAAACCCTCTTGACAGTCTCCCGCGATTGAGATATAATCATTTTATCCTATCGTGAAAACGGAGAACCCGCATTGGGGAGTGGGGGAACCGGAAAAGTTAAAATGGCGGCAGTCGCGCTTACCGGCTCCGCCTTTTTTCGTACAAACGCTTGCTTTTCTTCCCGTGCCGTGCTATAATAAATTGACCTAAGCGGAAAGGGGTTCTGACCGCAAAGGGCAAGGAATCGCGAACGTTATGGCGAAGTGTTTCGCCCGTCTCCTCTTGCCCTGCGGCAGGAGGAGATTTTTTATGGAAGAAAACAGGATCGCAGTGCTCTCGATCATCGTGGAGAGCGAGGGGAGAAGGGAACAGTCGGAGCGGATCAATTCGCTTCTCTCCGACTACGGGGAATATATCGTCGGCAGAATGGGTATTCCTTATCGTGAGAAGAAAGTCTCGGTGCTCTCCGTCGTATTGGACGCACCCGTGTCCGCGGTCAATGCCCTCACGGGCAAGCTCGGCGGGCTTACGGGCGTCAGCGCGAAGACCCTTTTCAGCAAATATTGATTTCAATCAAAGGAGTGATGTTATGAAAAAATTTATTTCCATTGCCGCGGCGATCGTCTGCGGCGCTGCCGCGCTCTCGTTTGCGGCTTGCAGTGCGACCCCCGCGGGAGGCGATGATACGGTCACGACCTTCTCCGTCTATGCGCCCGACGGCGCGCCCGCCCTTGCGCTCACCTCTCTTCTCTCCGAAGAAGACACAGCCAAAGGGGACAAGTTCGACGTGCACATCGTCAACGCGACGACGATTCAGATCTACGTTACGGGGGCGTCCCCCGAGGCAGATTTTTGTATCCTCCCCGTCAACGCGGCGGCGAAGCTCCTCGGAAGCGGAACGGAGTACCAAATGCTCGGCTCGGTGACGAACGGCAACCTCTATTTCCTCAAAAACGGGACGAAAGAACTGCCCGACCTCACGGAAGACAACCTCTCTTCGGCGCTTCTCGGCAAAACGCTGGGCGTCATCCAATACGAACAGGTGCCCGGGCTTACCCTCCGCGTCGTCCTTGAAGACTATGAGATCCCGTATGCGCTCGTCGAGAGCAACGACGACGCCGCGGCGGACAAGGTGAATATCCGCTCTCTCAATGCGACGCAGGTCGTCCCCGCGACCGGTTGCGACTATTATCTCTGCCCCGAGCCCGCGCGTACGACCAAGATCGGCGCAACGAACGGAGCGTTGCTTGCGGCAGGTTCTCTCCAAGAGCTCTACGGCGGCGACGGTTATCCGCAGGCTGTACTTGTCGCGAAAAATAAGGTAATTCAAGAGCATAAAGCCGCAGTCAAGAAGATGGTCGATGCGATGGAAAAGAGCGCGGATTACCTCAAAACGGCAGAGGCGTCTACGCTTGCCGCACTGTTGGAAAGCAAGCGCACCGCGGGCATGGACCCCGCGTTTACCGAGGCCCAGCTCAATCCCACGGTCATCGCAAACTGTTCCGTGTGGTACACAAAAGCAAAAGATTGCAAGAATGACGTTATCGAATTTTTAGGGAAATTCAAGGCAGTCAGCCCCGACTCTACTGCGATCCCAGACGATGCGTTCTTCTATTCGGAGTAATTTTGAAACGCGATAAGCTCTACAATTTTCTGTGCTCTCTTGTCGCCGTCGCCGCCATATGGCTCGCATGGTTGATCGCCTACGTTTCCGTAAAGAACGACTATGTGATCCCTTCCGTCGGCGCGACGTTCCGCGAAATGGGGCGGCTGCTCGGGCAAGCCGCCTTTTGGCGCGCCTTCGGGGGGACGGTCTTGCGCACGGTCGAGGCGTTTTTCCTCTCCTTCGCGTTGGGGCTCGTCCTCTCCCTCTGCGCTCTGCTCTCGGGGCGCGCCCGCGCCTTTCTTGCCCCCGTGATCTCCCTGCTCAGGACGGTCCCGACGATGGCGCTCGTGCTCATCTTCCTGCTGTGGACGTCGCCCGCGGCGGCGCCCGTGCTCATCGCCGTCTTGGTACTGATGCCTGTCTTTTACGCCTCGATGCTTGCGGCGCTCGATGAGGTGAAGAATGAATACGGCGGACTTGCGCGCGCTTTCAAGGTCGGGCGGGCACGCCGTGCGGCGCTGATGTATTTGCCTCTCGCCGCTCCGCCCGTCTTGGGGCAGATGGGGGCGACCTTTTCGCTCGGGCTCAAGATCACCGTTTCGGGCGAAGTCCTTTCGGTGACGGCGCGCAGTCTCGGCGGTATGATGCAACAGGCGCAGGGCTACCTCGAGATCCCCCGCCTCATGGCGCTCACCCTTCTTACCGTATTCGTCGGATTTTTGTTTGAAGCGATCTTTTGGCTGATCTCCAAGGCGATCGTGAGGTGGCGTGCATGAGACTGACGAATGTTGTCAAAACTTACGGAAATAAAACTGCTCTCTCCATTCCGAGTTTTGAGCTCGAAGAGGGGAAGATCACCGCGGTCCTCGGGGAAAGCGGAGCGGGAAAGACGACGCTCCTCAACGTCATTTCCGGGCTTGTCCCCCATGAAGGCGATGTAGAAGGGCGGGTTCCCTGTTCCTATCTCGATCAGGACGCCAAGTTGCTCCCTCATCTCTCGGTGCGCGGAAACTTACGGTTTATTCTTCCCAAAAATCTTTGGAAAGAGATCGATCCGATGCTGGAAAAGGTCGGGCTCGGCGGAAGGGAGCGCGACCTCCCGTCTTCCCTTTCGGGGGGAGAACGCCGCCGCGTCGCCATTGCCCGCGCCTTTTTGTACCCCCATAAACTTCTGCTGATGGATGAGCCGTTTTCCTCCCTCGATCTCTCCCTCAAAAGATCGCTCATCGGGCTTGTCTCCTCGCTTTGGCGGGAGACGGGTAGCACGGTCGTCTTCGTGACGCACGACGTCCGCGAGGCGGTTTTGCTCTCCCATCGCGCCGTCGTCCTCAAACAGGGCAGTCTCATCGGAGATTTTACCGTCCCCGGCGATCCGCCCCGCCCCTTCCTCTGCAAGAGCCCCGTGGAGGACGAACTCATCCGCGCCCTCCTCGGTCCCGGTTGCGAAGAAGACAGTCCGTTGTCATGATTCCGCTATGACGTTTGTCATATCCGCCGCGGACTTTTTTCGCAACCTTTTTTCAGCCGTTTTTCCGGTTTGCATCCCTTATGGGATGTATTTTTTTATTTCGCAGATTTTTTCTTAAAATTTTTATCTTTTTCGGGCATTTTTTTTGTAAATTCCTTTGACAAACTGTCACATTTATGGTAGAATTCTGTCATAAGAATTTATTACAACTCTCGCAGCGCGGTTTTCTGAGGAAAAAAGCGCCTGAATTTGCGGTTTTGCCGCAGTCATCTTAAAGGAGCGATAGTATGAGTTATTCGAAAAAAGTGAGAAACGGCAGTGTGGATTCCCGTATGAGCGGTTTGATGAAGGCGCTCGCGATCCTTTCCGCCTTTGCCGTATTGGGTCTCGGAATATATAGCGTCCTGAAAATCTTTTTGGGGGCGCCCAAACGAAACGTCGTCGGGTCCGATTACGGCTCCGTCGTCTATGAAGTTGCGGAAGGGGAGCGCTTCTCGCTCGACCAATACAACGGCGATTCCGATGATCTCGCCGTAGACAACGGCGCCGAAGGCGGATACAACGGCATCGAGATCTTCGGCAGGCTCAATCAAACCTTCCGCACCCAAACCGATTGGACGGCGAGGATGCAGGGCACGGTCAACACCGTCATCACCCAGCAGGTGCGCACCTACAAGGCGTACCGCAACGGGATGCTGATCTCCGCAGACCTTACGAGCAGCAGTCTCGTCAACGTCGCGAGCCTTTTCTGCTATCTCAAGGATCAGAACGTCGTCATGTGGCAGAAGCCCGTGACTTCCATCGAGCCCGATAATTGGCTGAACATGGATTGGACGACGGGAACTCCTTACCGTACGCTGAACATCGAAAACCCCGATCCCGAGGGCGAGGACCTCAGCTTTAAGGGCAACAACGGGCTTCCTGCCTACGAGCTCTCCGTATATGTCATCGAGGAGAACACCGTTCTTCCATTCGAGGAGGGAGCTACCAAGACGGCGCTGGCCTCCGCTCCTACCGACGGCAATTACTCCCGCGTGGAGATCGTCACGGGAGAAAACCCCGGGGAAGAGGACTATGCCGGGAAATACAAAGTTACATACCGTCTGAACCCGCATACATACGAGGTCAACGGGGAAGTCCGCGGCGCGACCGCGTATTACGAAAACCAAATGATCTTTACGGGCGGGCTGCCCGAGGCGCCCGTCTTTGACGCTATTTCGGTCTCCTTTATTTTCGACGAAGATTGGCGGGTCTACCAGACGACGATCGACGAATCCTATTTTGCCCAGTACGGGCCGATCGCCGCGCCCTGCACTTCCACCTCCCGCACCGACTTTTTCTACGACCGCGTGCTCTATAATTGGGTAGGCGACGAGACGGATGAATTTACTTTCATCGACGACTACTACACAAAGTACTTCGAACCCTATGTGGACGGGCCCGTTTCGGGCATCATCCAAGAGGATCCGACTGCCGTCGGCGCTCTTGCGGACGCATTCGGCGGGCTCCTCGCCGAACCCACCGTGCTCTCCTTGGACGTCACGGTAGACAGTTCCCTTCTCAAAGGATCGTTCTATGTCGATTTGAGCCGTCTCGATATGAACGACGTGGATCTGAGCGCCGTCGAACTGCGTGCCAAATTCGGGGACGTCGCCCTATGGATGGACGGCGGCACCGCGTACCTCAGCTATGGGGGTGTGCGGGGCAAAGCCGGTCTTACCGATCTCATGTCCGCCCTCGGCGGATTGATCGGCGGCACGGAGAGCGGGTCCGAAAGCGAGCCTGCGGAAGGCGAGGCGGACGGGAACGATCTTCTCGGTTCCATCGTCAACGGCAAGTTCACGTTCGGCGAGGGCAAGGCGGAGCTCCACTCCGAACTTCCGCTCGGCGGCGCCGTCCTTCCGCTCGATTTTTATTTCTTCCTTAACGAAAAGAACCGCGCCTCGCTCGACCGCGTCGAAGTCGTTCTCGAAGCGGGCGGACACGATATTACCGCCGTCCTTCGCTTGGGCGGGGGAATGCTTCCCGCTCTTACGGCAAGCGCAAGAGAGGGATTCGTCGATCTTATGCCCTACGGGAAAGGGCTCGCGGGGCTCTTCTCTTCCGAGGTCCTTCATGCCGATATTTCCTATGCGGGCAACGGGTTCCGTCTCGACGGAGGGATCGATCTCGACGCCGCCGCAACGGGGGCGCAGGGCGAACTTACACTTACGGGGACCGCGAGCGGCGCCAAAAAACAGGCGCGCTTCGCCTTTATCGACGAGACGATCTACCTCGATCTCGAAGGCATCCGCCTCAAAGCCGATCTGGTCGATGCCGTAGCGCTTCTTACGAGGTTCTTCGAGCTTCCGCAAGGGGGGACCTCCGCCATCGACATCGGTCAGCTTCTCACGACGGTACTTTCTCCCGAATTTGCGGCGAACATCGTTTCCTCCGAGGAGGAGAATATGCTCAAACTCGCCCTCAACGGCAGTGAGCTGTTGAAGGCGTTCGGCTTGGATTTCTCGCTCGGCGACGTCGTGCTCGGCGTACGCGCGCAGGAAGAGACCGCTCTCACCGCGTCCCTTCTCGGCGCGGAGATCACCCTCACCGCGGGATCGCCGTTTGCATGGGAAGACGTCGGCTTTATCGACGCCATTCCCTATGCCAACGCCCTCGCCGATCTCTTGGAGGATCGCCGTCTCAGCGTGGCGATCGATTATTCCGCGGAGAATTTCTCCGTCGGCGGCAATGTCGCGGTGGATTTCAGCGGCGAATTCCTCGCCAAAGGGGAGTTTACCGTCGGCTACCGTGGGAGCGAAAAGCAGGTCTCGGTCGCCTATGGGGACGGTTTCCTCTTGGTTTCGGCGGAAGGGCTTCGCTTCAAAGCGAACGTGCAAGAGGCGATAGGGCTCCTCTCGGAGTGGCTCGAAGTACCCTCGGCGGGCGCCGAGACCGACATTCTCGAAGCCGTGCTCGGGCTCGACCTCTCCAACGTTACCCTCACGGAGGACAAGGAGCTCGGCGAGCTCTCCGTCGTTTTGCAGGGGACGGAGCTTCTCCGCGCCTTCGGAGTGGACTTCGATTTGGGCGAAGTAAGCCTCAAAGTGGCAAGCGATACGGTGACCGCGTCGGCGAAAGGGGTCACCTTGAACGTGCGCAAGGGCTCGACGTTTACGGTGGAGACGGACGGGTATATCGACGTTCTGCCGCACGTCCGCCGCGTCATGGATCTGATCGCGAACGACTATTTTGCCCTCGCGCTCAACTATAAAACGGGCGATCTCGCGGTGGATGCCGCATTGGATCTCGATCCCAAAACGCTGTCCGTTTCGGGGACGGCGAAAGTCACCTATAAGGACGTATCCAAAGAGATCGGCTTGATCTTCGGAAGCGAAGGGGAGAGCCATGTCATCTATTTGGAGCTCGACGGGATCAAAGTCTCCGCGAACATAGAGGAAGCGGCGGAGCTCGTGATGTCCTTCCTGCAAGCGGACGAGGGAACGGAGGAAGAGTTTGATCTTCTCAAAACGCTGTTCTCGCTGAACTTCGGCGAACTTTTGGAAGCGACGGAAGAGAACGGGGAGTTGGTCCTTGCGGTAAACGGGACGATGCTTCTGAAAGCGCTCGGGATCGAATATCAACTCGGAGACGTGAACGTAACGGTCGGCGAAGGCAAGATCGAAGCGAAAGCGGAAGAGATGGGGATCCTTGCCACAGTCACGGCGGGAAAAAAGCCCGTCTCCGCCGTAAGTTCCGAATATGTCGAGCTTGTGCCCTATGCGAGCGCGCTCGCGGAGATCTTCCGCGACGGGCTCCTTTCGGCGCAAATCGAATATGAAAACGGCGGGTTTACCGTCGCGGGCGATCTCTCGCTCGACATCAACTCCCTGCTCGTGAAGGGCGGGGTGACCGTCGGTTACAACGGGAGCGAAAAGCAGGTCGGATTTATCTACCGCGATGGCGCCGTCTATCTCGAGATCGACAGAAATTCCGAAATCGATGGGATCAAACTCCGCGCGGACGTGCAGGAAGCGGTCGCGCTTGTGGAAGAGGCGATCGGCGTGCCCGAAAAAGGCGAAGAGACCGATTACCTCGTCCAACTCTTTGCCCTCGACTTCGGCGATTTCCTCACGCTCACCGAGAAAGACAATGAACTGACCGTCGCCGTTGCGGGTACAGCCCTTCTCAAAGAGCTTGGGCTCAATTTCGATTTGGGCGAAGTGAGCCTCAAAGTGGCAAGCGATACGGTGACCGCGTCGGCGAAAGGGGTCACCTTGAACGTGCGCAAGGGCTCGACGTTTACGGTGGAGACGGACGGATATATCGACGTTCTGCCGCACGTCCGCCGCGTCATGGATCTGATTGCGAACGACTATTTTGCCCTCGCGCTCAATTATAAAACGGGCGATCTCGCGGTAGACGCCGCATTGGACCTCGATCCCAAAACGCTGTCCGTTTCCGGTACGGCGAAAGTCACCTATAAGGGCGTATCCAAAGAGATCGGCTTGATCTTCGGGAGCGAAGGGGAGAGCCATGTCCTCTATTTGGAGCTCGACGGGATCAAAGTCTCCGCGAACGTAGAGGAAGCGGCGGAGCTCGTGATGTCCTTCCTGCAAGCGGACGAGGGGACGGAGGAAGAGACCGATCTTCTCAAAACGCTGTTCTCGCTGAACTTCGGCGAACTTTTGGAAGCGACGGAAGAGAACGGGGAGTTGGTCCTTGCGGTAAACGGGACAATGCTTCTGAAAGCGCTCGGGATCGAATATCAACTCGGAGACGTGAACGTAACGGTCGGCGAAGGGAAGATCGAAGCGCAAGCGGAAGAGATGGGGATCCTTGCCACAGTCACGGCGGGGAAGAAGCCCGTCTCCGCCGTAAGTTCCGAATATGTCGAGCTCGTGCCCTACGCAAGTACCGTTGCCGACATTCTCCGCGGCGGCGTTCTGAATGCGGAGGTCAGTTACCGTGCCGATTCGCTCAAGATCTCCGGTGCGCTTCAGATCGACCTCGAGTCCTACCTCGTGCAGGGCGACGTTGCCCTCTCTTACGGCGCCGCGGAAAAATTCATTTCCGTCATTTATTCGGACGGCGTGGTCTACGTCGGCGTTGACGGGATCCGTATCAAGGCGAACGCCAAAGACGCGGCAGATTATGTCTTGTCGCTGTTCGAAGCCGCTCCCACTCCGAATGAGACCGATCTCGCCAAAAACTTCTTTGCTCTCGACTTTGGGGACTTCTTCACGTTGACCGAAGAGGACAACGTCGCCCTGCTCGCCGTCAAAGGGACCGAGCTCCTCAAAGAACTCGGCCTCGGGTTCGACCTCGGGGAGATCACCCTCACGGTTTCGGGAGAGGGGATCGTCGCTCCGTCGATCGGGGTATCGGCTTCCTCGCTCGGCTTACAGTTTACCGTCCGCGCGGGCGCTCCGTTCGGCGCGCGCCCGAAGGACGGCTATACCGATATTCTCAGCTATGCGAAGACGGTAGCCGATCTCATCCGCGGCGGCGCCTTTACGGCGGACGTCTCCTATGCGGCGGGCGGACTTACCGTCTCCGGGACCGTCAAGTTCCAGCTTTCCGATTATTTGACGGAGGGGAACTTTACGCTCGGCTATGCGGGTCACAGCAAGACGCTTTCCGTCCTCTATGCAGACGGCGGGATCTATCTCGCGTTCGAAGGCGTCAAGTTTACGGCGGACGTTCAGGAGGCGATGGATCTGATCTCCTCGTCTCTCGGACTGCAACAGGCGCCCCAAGCGCGCGAATTGCTCGAAAAATTGCTCGGGATGACCTTCGATAGCTCCCTCTTCGAGATTTCGGAGGATGAATCCACCCTTTCTCTTGTGTTGCACGGCAATGCGCTCCTCGGCGGGCTCGGGCTTCTCGGCGATAAGGCGCCTGACCTCGGCGACATCGGAATCGAGATCTCCGACGCGCAAAAGACGGTCACCCTTACCGTTCTCGGCGTGAAAGTTGCCGTCTCCGCGGGCGAGGCGTTCTCCCTTTCCGAGGATTTTTCCGCTTACATCGACATCATGCCTTATGTGAAGGCCGTCATGGAGATCGCAGACCAAGGCGCGCTCTCCGTCGGCGTACAATCGGTCTCCGTGAGCGGGCTCACCGTATCCGGCAGCGCACAGCTGAACTTTAAGCCCCTTGCAGCGAGCGCCTCTTTGACGTTGACATACGACGGAATGAACAATGCGCTCGGTATTCTCTATTCGGGGACGGACAATACGGTCTATCTCTCCGTCGGCACGCTCAAAATTGCGGCGAATACGGACGAAGCGCTCGCCCTCGTGCGCAGGTATCTCGAGATTCCGACGTCGAACGTCGGCGCGAACGATCTGCTCGAAACGATCTTTGCCCTCGATTTCACGACGCTTCTCCAAGTCACGGAAGCCGATTCCAAGCTGTCCGTCGTTCTCGGGGTTGCCGAGCTTCTTCGGTCGGCCGGCGTGATCGACGAAGAGGGCGGGCTCGAGCTCAGTGCGTCGCTGTCCCTTTCTTCCGAAGGCGAGATCTCGCTCGGGCTCTCGGGCGACGTGACCGCGGCGCTCACCGCGAAAGGCATTTCGCCCTTCGAATTCAAGGCGGAAGGTTATGTGGACATCGTCGAGTACGCGACTGCCGTCGCCGATCTCATCGACGGAAGGCTGTTCCAAGTCGGAGTAAAATATACGGGCGGCGGGCTTACTGTATCGGGCGAGATCGGGCTCGACATTTCCGCGCTCTTTACCGATAAGGGATATGATCTCAACGGACTTTATGCCGCTTCCCGCCTCACCTTTGCTTACGGTTCCGCGCAAAAAACGGTACGCTTCTACCTTCAAAACGGATCGGTCTATCTCACGGTCGAGGAAACCGCGGAAGACGCCGAAGGGTCGGATGCAAACGGGATCAAGCTGAAAGCGAATGTACAAGAGGCGGCGGACCTCGTAATGCGCTATATCTCCGTGCCGAAGAACGATTTCGTCGCGAAAGATATCCTGCGCCGTCTCTTCTCGATGGATCTTTCCACGCTCGTTCCCAAGTTCGAAGAAGCGGGGGATACCGTCTCTTTGACGGTCGCAGGCGGCAAGCTCTTCGAACTGCTCGGATTGGTCGAAAAGAACGAAGAAGGTAGCGATGTTCCCGTCTTCGATCTCGGGGATATCGAGCTCTCGGTCGGAAAAGACGGCAAGATCGAGCTCTCTGCGTTGGATAATGCGGTCTCCGTCACGGTCTCCAAGGGTACGGAGGCGGCGGATTTCGATCCCGAAGGTTACATCGATATCACCGACTACGCTAAGGCGGTTGCCGACCTCTACGACGGCGGCTATCTGAAAGCCGAAGTTAATTATGCATACAAAGGGCTCGGGATCGCAGGGACTTTCAATTTCGATATTCAAAACCTTGCCGTTGCGGCTACGCTCGAATTGACCTATGGCGAATCTACCAAGACTGTAAAGGTGGAGTATGTCCAAGACGGTCTCCTGTTGGAAATCGACGGGATCAAGCTGAGAGTGCAGGTCAGCGAGGCAGTGGAACTTATCACGAAGTATCTCGTGAAAGACGGCGAAGCGGAGCCCGAAGAAACGTCGTTG
>CANQXA010000015.1 GCA_947627765.1 uncultured Clostridia bacterium | reverse complement strand
CCTCCCAAAATACGCCCCTCTCCTTGAAATCCTCCTCGGTGAGACGGTAGAGGTCGGAAAAACGGCGGACATTCCGCTTTTCGAAGAGCACGGCAAGGGTCGCTTCGGACATCCCCTCCACGTCGGCGGCGTTCTTACTGCAATAGTGGGTCAGCCTTTGGATGACGCGGGGCGGACAGGCGGGGTTGGTGCAGAACAGATTGGCGCCCGTCTCCGCGACGGGGCTCCCGCAGGCGGGGCAGACCGAGGGCTTTTCGACGGGCACGCTCCCCTCTACATGGGAGACCGCGCCGAGGATCTCGGGAATGACTTCGTTGGAGCGGCGCACGAGGACGCGGGAATGCACTTTGACGTCCTTCTTCGTGAGATCGCCGTAGTTGTTCAGCGTGGCGCGGCGGACGGTCGCCCCTGCGAGTTCGACGGGGTCGATCTCCGCAAGCGGCGTGAGTTTGCCCGTTCTGCCCACCTGCCAGAAGACGCGGCGGACGGTGCTCTCCGCCTCTTCCGCCTCGAATTTATAGGCGATCGCCCAGCGGGGGAACTTATCCGTGGCACCCATGTCCGCACGCAGGCTCTCCTCATTGACTTTGACGACCGCGCCGTCCGTCAAGACGTCGAGCGATTTTCTGCCGATCTCGATCTCGTCCACACAGGAAAAAACTTCCTCGGGCGTGGCGCAGACGCGGAAATAGGGAAAGGTCTTAAACCCCTCGCGGCGCAAAAATTCCCGCTCCTCCGTCTGCGAGGAAAGCGGACCCTCGCTCATATAGTTGACGTCGTAAAAGAGGATCTCGGGACGGCGGGTCTTGGTCACCTTGGGGTCGAGATTGCGGATCGCCCCCGCCGCCGCGTTGCGCGCGTTCTTCAAGGGCTCCTCGGGGTGCTCGCGGTTGTACGCCTCCAACGCGGAGAGACGGATGACCGCCTCGCCGCGCACCTCGAGGGTGCCGCGGTAGGAGATTTTGAGCGGAAAACTCGGCACGGTGAGCACTTGCGCCGTGACGTCCTCCCCCTCCACGCCGTTGCCGCGGGTCGTCGCGCGGACGAACTCCCCGTTCTCGTAAGTCAAACACACGGTGAGCCCGTCGTACTTATACTCCACCGTATAGGTCGCCTTGCCCGCCTTTTCGACGCGGGTGAAGAAGGCGGAGAGCTCGTCCTCCGAGACCGCCTTATCCAAACTGTAAAGGCGGGCGATGTGGGTATGGCGGGCGAAGCCCTTGACGGGCTCGCCCCCCACGCGGCGGGTGGGAGAATCGGGCAGGACGACGCCCGTATCCCGCTCTAAATCGCGCAGTTCGTCGTAGAGACGGTCGTACTCGCGGTCGGGAACGGTGGGCGCGTCGAGGACATAATATTCGTAAGCCCAGCGGTTGAGGATCCCGATGAGTTCCTGCATTCTTTCATGGACGGTTTTCATGGCAAAATCTCCAAAGGGGCGAGCGAAGCCGCCAGATCTTTATTTCCGACTGTTGCAAAATGTACGGTAATTATGAGATTGCGGTCCGCACCGCGCATGGCGATGACGGTGCCCTCACCGAAGCGCGCGTGCCGTACCCTCGCGCCGACGCTGAATCCCGAAGTATCCTTCTGAACAATTTTCGGAGGCTGGACTTCGGACATACCCGCCGCGCCGAACCTCACAGGCGGTTTGGAAGAACCGCCGAACGTGGGACCGACTTCCTTGGGCGGCGTATACTGCCGATGGGTCTCGTTGGAAAAATAGCCCGTGCGCGCGTTTTGTCTATATCCATTATTTGAGGGAAATCCGCGGTAAGAGCCGTACCCTTCGTCGGGATCGTAATCGCCCTGATAGCGGCGGTAGACGGGCTTTTCGGCGATCGAGAGCTCCTTCGCGAGCTCTTCGACGAACTGCGACCGCGCGGACGGCTGCCGCCTGCCATAGAGATAGCGGCTGCGCGAACGGGTGAGCCAGAGCCGCTCCTTCGCCCGCGTGATGGCGACGTACATCAGCCGCCGCTCCTCTTCGATCCCGTGCTCTTCTGCGAGCGCGCGCGACGTGGGCATGATGTCCTCCTCGAGCCCGACGATAAAGACGCAACGGAACTCCAAACCCTTGACGGAGTGAATGGTCGCGAGCGTGACGTAATCGCCGTCGTCCATCTCGTCGGTATCCGAATAGAGGGTGATCTGTTGGAGATAGTCGGAGAGGACGGCGCCCTCGTTCATGCGGACGTATTCATCCACCGAATTTTGGAATTCGTCGAGGTTGGCGCGCTTCGTCACGCTCTCGTCCGTGCCGTCGGCGTATTGGTCGTACATCCCCGAAAGGGAGAGGACCGTCCTCACGAGCTCGTTCACGCCCGTCTCCAAAGAGAGGACGACCAGCCCTTTGATGAGCTGACCGAAGGCGCGGAGCTTTTCCTTCATGCCCGCGGCGATGGGAAGCGCGTCGCAGGCGAGAATGGCGTCGTAGACGGAGAGGTCCTCGTCCTCGGCATAACGGAGAAGGGCGTCCACGGTCTTCGCTCCGATCCCCCGCTTGGGGACGTTGAGCGCCCTGAGACAAGCCTCGCTGTCGAAGGGGTTGGAGATCAGGCGGAGATAGGCGAGAATGTCCTTGATCTCCTTGCGCTCGAAGAACTTGAAGCCGCCGAACACTTTGTAGGAGAGGTCGTATTTGGCGAATTCCTGTTCGAAGGGGCGGGTGAGGGCGTTGATCCGCATGAGGACGGCGAAATCGGAAAGTTTGTAACCCTTCCTCCTGAGCTCGGCGATCGTCCGCGCGCAGTACATCGCCTCCCCCGTCTCCTCGTCGGCTTCATAGTAGACGGGCTTCTCCCCGTCGGGCGCGTCCGTCCAAAGCTCCTTGCCCTTCCGGTACCTGTTGTGCGAGATAGAGGCGTTGGCGAGGGAGAGGATAGACGCCGTGGAGCGGTAGTTGCGTTGGAGTTTATAGACGTGCGCGCGGGGATAGCTCCACTCGAAGTGGAGGATGTTTTCGATCTCCGCGCCCCGCCAGCCGTAGATGGACTGGTCGTCGTCCCCGACCACGAAGAGATTGCCGTGGACGGAGGAGAGCAGCTTGATGAGGTCGAACTGCACGGCGTTGGTATCCTGAAACTCGTCCACATGGACGTAGCGGAAGCGGCCCGCGAGATATTCCCGCGCCTCGGCGTCCTCCCGAAGAAGGGCGCGCGCTTCGGTGAGAAGGTCGTCGAAATCGAGCGCGTTGTACGACCTTAGGTGTGCCGAGTAGCGCTCGTAGACCTTCATCGCCGCCTCGATGTTCCGCTCATAGGCATACTTTTTAAGATAGACGGCGGGCTCCAAGCCCAACATCTTGGCGTTGGAAATGTGGTATTTGACCGATTTGAGGAGCGATTCTTCGTCGTAACCGAGTTCCTTGCACGCCTGTTTGATCACGGCGGCGCGCTCCTGTTCGGAGTAAATGGAAAAATTCTCTTGAAGCCCGCGGCGCTCGGGGTACATCCGGAGGATCCTGACGCACATGGAGTGGATGGTGCATACCCACATCCTGCGCGGGTCGGCGACGCGTTCGAGGCGCTCCTTCATCTCCCCCGCCGCCTTGTTGGTAAAGGTGATGGCGAGGATGTTTTCGGGTGCGACGTCCTTCTCGGAGAGGAGGTATTCAATGCGGGCGGTGAGGACGCGCGTCTTCCCGCTTCCCGCGCCCGCAAGCACCAAAACGGCGCCCTCGGTATCGAGGACGGGTTTGATCTGTTCTTCATTGAGAAAGCCGAGATTCATACTTTCCCATTATACCATAGCCGTTTGCGAATTGCAAGAAAAATCTGCGGCGCGGTTTATCCTCTTCCCTTGATCTCGTACTCGTATTCCCGCTTGAACCGCTCGAGCGCGCTCAGGTATTTCTCGGAGAGCTCGAGATTGTACCGCTGTTTTTCGGAATAGGAGAGGGTCTCGTAGTACTTGCGGTCGGTGAGACGGCCGATCGCGTCCGAAACTTCCCCCTCGCTGAGCAGGAGTTCCTTCACTTTGAGATAGAATTCGTCGGGAGTTTCCCCCTTGATGCTCGCCTCGACCTTCTCCTGAAAGTACCGCTCGATCTTGTTTTCGTTGAGGCCCTGCTCCTTCGCCATATTCCGTTCGGCGGAGAGACGCTGTTCGCAACTCTCCCAGAATCCGTGCTTCATTCTGTTCTTCGCCTCTTTTGCAAGCATTTTCAGACTGCGTTCCATACGCGCACCTCCCGCTATTTCGACAATTTTCGCAAAGAAAAATCCGTAACTTGCGTTACGGATCTTTGTCAGTTTCTGCTTCTCTTTCTCGCGGCTTCCGACTTCTTTCTCTTTTTGACGGAGGGCTTCTCGTAGAACTCCTTCTTGCGGAGATCACCGATAATGCCGTCGCGCGAGCACTTTCTCTTGAACCGGCGAAGTGCGGACTCGAGATTCTCGTTATCGCCTACCTTGATCGTGGACATATTCAACCCTCCTTCGCCGAAGCACTTATTTCTCGCCTATTATACCAGAGAACGGGACGCTTGTCAAACGGTTTTGGGGGGACTTGGGGAAAATTTTCCGCGGTCAGATGGAGCGGATCGCCTCGACGGGCTTCTTCTTCGCAGTAATGGCGACGGGGACCGCCGTCGCAAACAGAGAGGCGGCGAGGGAAATGGCGAGCACGATAAGCGCATTGAGCGCTTCGAAGTAGAACATCCCGAAGCCGAGCACCTCCATCGAGAGCAGGACTTTGTTGACCAGCATACTCACGAGCATCGCCCCCACACTGCCCAAGGCAAAGCAGATCAGCGCGATGATCAAGCCCTCGACGACGAAGATCTTGAAGACGTCGATCCCGCGGGCGCCGACGGCGCGGAGGATCCCGATGTCCTTCTTCTTCGCCGTAATGCTCGCGGAGATGAAGTTGAAGAGAAGGAGGGCGGCGAAGACGGCGAGCGCGGCGGACGCGGGCCCCAAAATGACGAGGATCTTATGGAAGATCTCGCGGTTGCTGCGGAGATCGCTCATGAAGGCGTAGGGCGCACTGTAATCGATGTCGAGCGAGGCGTCGTCCTTGGAATCGATGCGCATGACCGTCGTACACCGCCCCGAACGGTGCTTGGAAAGGGGCGCGAAGAGGTATTGGCAATAGCTCCCCTCCGCTTCCGCTTCATCCTTGACGCGGACGGAACGGGCGTATCTCCCCCACGGGCCTTCCACCCAATCGACGTCGAGATAGTTGCTCGACTCGAAGTACATCGTATCGATCCGCGCGTTGCGGTTGCGGTAGAGATCGTACGACGAATACGCCTCGTAGAACCCGTCCGCAACAAAGCAGAGGGAAGACATGGAGTAGGCGAAGCGCTCGGCGAGCTCCCGCTGTTCGCTAAGTAAGGTCTCGTCCGAAATGCGGGGGTTGTCTTTGAGATATTCGTAGTCGGGAAAGCTCTCGTGCGCGTCGTATACGCCCGCGATCCGCAAGTACATATAATTCCCGCCCACGGCGGCGATGCGGATGGTGCGGTCCTGCCCGATCATGTCGCTGTAATCGTGGATCTCGCAGGGCTGGGGATCGAGATAGCCGAACTGCAAAAAGGTCTCCCAAACGGGCTTGGAAATCAAAATTTCATCGTTACCCTCGGGCATGGTACCCGCCAAAAGGGTCATCGTGCCGTCATCGAAGTAAGTCTGCGCCTGCGAAGCATAGGCGAATGCGGTGAATTCTTCGATCGCCTCGTAGTACATATTGTAGGAATCGGAATCCGCGCTACGCGACTGGTTCCCGCCGAAGCCGATGGAGGGGAAGTTGAAGGTGAAGGCGGGGATGAAATCCATCGAGGGGTTGTCCTTTTGGATCTTCTCGATCTCGCTCTCCGAAAAGTGCGCCGAGAGGACGCCCGTCATGATCCTGTTGGTGTACGAACGCCCCTCCTCCTCGTTCCGCATATGGGCGATGCCGTACTTCGTCAGCACGGCGGCGCCGTACTCCGAGCTGCTCAGCGCCCGCGCGCCGATCTTCGTCGAATCGTAGGTGAGAAGGGTCGAGAAGACGCCGAACACGATGAAGGCGACGGTGGCGAGCAAGGTCGTAAAGATGAGGCGGACGGGTTTTAAGCGCAGGCTCGAAAACGCCATTTTGACCGCATAGCGGAAGGGAAAACGGGATTTGATGAAGTTCGCCTCCGTCTTCTCGGGGACGATGGGCTCCATGGGATTCTCCACGAAGCGGGCGGCGTATTCCTTCTCGGGCAGGGCGGCGAGGTCCTCTTCCTCGGCGGAGATCACCACGGCGCCCTTGTGGTTCTTCACAAAGGCGAGGATCTTTTCCGCCTCCTCGTCGGTGGTCTGCGCGCCGCTCGCGACGGCGATCTTCTGCTCGGTGATCTCGTTGAGATTTTTACGGGCGATCTCCTGCTGTTCGGCGGTCCTTATGACGTCCGAGACGATGTGCCCGTCCCTCAGTTCGATGATGCGGTCGGCATAGACTTCGGCGAACTCGCGGTCGTGCGAGACGACCACGACGAGCTTCTTCTCCGAAAGTTTTTTGAGCGTATCGAAGACTTGCTTGCCCGTCTTGGAATCGAGGGCGCCCGTGGGCTCGTCCGCCATGATGATCTCGGGATTTTTGACCAACGCGCGCGCAATGGCGACGCGCTGTTTCTGCCCGCCCGAAAGGGTGTTGGGACGGCGGTCGCCGTAGCCGTCGAGATCCACTTGCTTCAAAAGGTCGTTGACGAGCGCGTCGTCCTTGGGCTTGCCCTGCAATTCGATGGCGAGCGCGACGTTTTCGGCGACGGTGAGTTCGGCGAGAATATTGTACTCTTGGAAGATAAAGCCGAGATAGGTGTTCCTGTAACTGTCGAAATCGCTCTTGGAGAAATCCTTGGAGGACTTCCCGTTGACGATGACTTCGCCCTCGTCGGGTTCGTCGAGCCCGCCCGAGACGTTGAGGAGCGTAGACTTGCCGCTCCCCGATTTCCCGAGCAGGAAAACCATGCCCCGCTCGGGGAAATCCACCGATACGCCCGCAAGCGCCGTGACCGTTTCGCCCTTCGCCACATAGCGCTTGACGAGATTTTTGACCTGTAACATTCTATTTCCCCCGATCTTTCTTTCTTAAATGATAGAAATATTTCACAAAAATGTCAAGCGGATCTCCGATCCTTCCCGATTTTCACAAAATTATCATCTTTTGCGGAAGCGCGAAGTCCGTCCATATCCGTCTTTTTCAATAGAAGAGCGCGCGGAGCTCTCCGATCACATCCTCCGTCATGAAGCCGTAGGTGCAATACAGGGTCAGGATGGTGAAGCGGTCGCGGATGCGGTAGGCGGTCTTCAACATCTCCGCAAAGGTCTCCTCTGAGATCCCGAGCCCGGAAAACCGCGTGGGACAGCCGAGCGCCCCGAGCGTCGCCCTCACGCTCTCGACGGAGGGAAGTTTTTCGGCTTGGGCGTACACCCCTTCACAGCCCGCAAAGGCGGGACGGCGCGGAAGGGTATGGTAGAGATAGAGGGAGACGAGGGTCCCCAGCCCCACTTTGACGCCGTGCAGGGGAATGCGCTCCCCACGGCGGAGAAAATCCATTTCGAGGAAGTGGCTCATGTGGTGCTCGGCGCCCGAAGCGGGACGGGAATTGCCCGCGATGACCATGGCATAGCCCGAGACGAGCAGGGCGGTCATGAGTTTTTCCACCCCCTCCTTCTTCGCCGCGATCAGATCGGGCAGACTTTCGTCCAGCGCGCGGACGGCTTCGTACATGAGATCCGCCGCCTCGCGGCAATAGGGCTCCCCCGTGAGAAGGGAGGAAATCTTCCAATCGGTGAGACAGCAATACTTGGCAAGGATGTCCCCCGCGCCCGCGCCGATCATCTTGCGGGGGGCGGAGGCGAGAAGCCCGAGATCCATCAGAACGTCGCTCGCGACCTGCGCGTTTTTCGTGATCTTGAACCCGTTTTCGATGAGCGGCGTGACGCCCGAAGTGAATCCGTCCATCGAGGGCGCCGTGGCGTAGATCCCGCTCGGCTTTTTGAGGAGGAACCCCGCGTACTTTGCAAGATCGTTGAGGGTGCCCGCCCCCACCGCGAGCAAATAATCTGCCCTCTCGCCCATGGAGCGTACAAATTCCACCGACCTTTCGTCCGCGACGGGCTCGGGCTCTTCGAAATGACAAAAGATCGGCTCGCTCTCCCGCTTCAACGCCGTTACGATGGGCTCGCTTAAAGACATGGTATGCCCGTCGGTGATGACAAGCACTTTTTTTCCGCGCACACGGGAGAGGAAGACGGGGAAATTTCCGCCCTCGCCGCGCTCCGCATTGACGCCGTATCGGGCGGAGAGTTCACGCAAATCGTTCATACTTCACCTCAATAGACAAATTGGCAGACGATCCCCTCGTCGTAGTCGCCGAACCCGCGGCCGAAGATCGTCACACCGCCGCAGTTGGGCGCGTCGTCGGGGACGGAGATCCGCAAACGGATCTGGTCTCCCGCTTTGAGCCCGAGCTGTCCGCACGTCACGTCGGAGACCCTGACGCCCGAGATGTACGTCCCCTCGCGGTTGACGGCAACGCGGACTTTCTTGCCGTACTGCCCGAGATTGCCGTACCACCAACCGGGGTTGGCGGAACCCGTACGGTCGTTGAATTCGCCCTTGCTCAAAAAGGAGCCGAGACGGACGCCGTTGACCGAGAAAAAGATGTCGCTGGGATAGTAGGCGGCGTACCCGGGCGCTTCGGAGGCGAGTTCCACCGAGAAGCGAAGCTCTTTGAGTTCGCTCTCCGCGGTGAGATAGTTGGGGACGAGGTACTCCACAAAGCCGCGGGAAAACCACAAAATGCCCGCCTTGATCCGCTCGGGATAGGAGAAGCAGGCGGGATCGTCGAACTTTCCGATCACCTTCTCCCACGTCGCCAGCCCGCAGGTGGGGCGGATGTCGTAATCCACATACTGCCCGACGTCGATATGGGAGGACTCCACTCTCCCCTCTTCCTCGGGACGGCTCACGAAATCGACGACGATCTTCTCCGTCGCGAGGGTGCAGATCTTCTGCGTCCCGCGGATGCCCGAGGAGGTCGTGATCTCGATGAGCCCCGCCTCGTGCAGCTTTTTGATATGCGCCGTGATCGCGCCGTTGGAGATCCCGAACCGCTTGGCAAAGTAGGCAAGATTGAGCTCGCCGTGGTGCAAAAGCTCGTCCAAAATGCCCAGCCGCACCTCCGAATCGAGCGCTTCGTAGAGCAGTTTTCCGTCCTTAAAATCCTTTAAGTATATCATTGCTTCACCCCTTTTGCAACCATTATAGGCGGAACGCGCCCCGATGTCAACGATCCGCGGAAACTTTTTCGGATTCTTTCACCTTTTGATAAAGAAAAGTACGTCCTGCCCGCGCTGGGAGCGGGAGACGCCTCCTTTCGCGCCTCCCCTCACGCCTCCGCCGCATAAAAAAAGGCCCGAAACGTTTTTCGGACCTTTCGGTTTGTATTGCGGGAAGCGAGACGCACATTGTCTTTGGAAAAAGACGCCCGTTGTCTTTGGAAAGAGACGCCCGCCATTCAGACGGGAACGTCCTGCGCCTCCGCCCGTTCGCGCGCGTTGGCGAGCATCAGTTTGATGCGGTTTTCCTGGTTGACCCGCGTCGCCGAGGGATCGTAATCCACGGGCACGATATTGGCGTTGGGATAGAGCGTCTTGACGGTACGCATCGCCCCCTTGCCCACGATATGGTTCGGCAGACACCCGAAGGGCTGTGCGCAGACGATATTCTCGGTGCCCGTCTCCGCGAGGAGCGCCATTTCCGCAGGGATCAGCCACCCCTCCCCCATCTTTACGCCTTGGCTGAGCACTTCGTCCGCCCGCGCGCGCAGGAGTTTGAAGCCGTGCAGGGGCTCGTACCTCCCCTGCGCTTCCATGCGGCGGATGACCTTCTTTTGCAGGTGCAGGAGGAAGCGGTAGGCGACGCCGAACAGCGGCGTAGCCGCATTCCGTTTCCCGTAGAATTCGGCGTCGTTGAGATTGTTGGCAACGCAGTAGAGGATGAAATCCATGAGGGCGGGGACGACGGGTTCGCAACCCTCCGAGAGCAAAAAGTCCTCGAGGTGGGAATTCCCGAGCGGGGAGTATTTGACGTAGATCTCCCCCACGATGCCCACTTTGATCTTCTTCCCGCCCGAGACGGGGATCGCCGCAAAGGCGCCGAGGATACGGTCCGCATTGCGTTTCAGCTTCCTGTATCCCTTGCCCGCGAGCGCTTCGCCGATCTCGGCGAGACAGTCGTCCCGCACGGCTTCGCACGCCCCCCTCTGCAATTCGTAGGGCTTGGTCTGGTTGAAACAGGTCATGATGAGGTCGCCGTAGAAGATGGCATAGGCGAGCCTCAGCAGGGTGGAGAGCTTCATTTTGAGCCCGTTGCCCCGCTCCAATCCCGAAAAGTTGAGGGAGAGCACGGGAACTTGGGGAAATTCCGCTTTCATCGCCTTGCGGATGAGGGAAAGATAGTTGCTCGCGCGGCATCCGCCGCCCGTTTGGGTGATGAGTACGGCGGTACGGTCGAGGTCATATTTCCCGCTTTTTAGGGCATCGAGATACTGCCCGATCACGCAGAGCGCTGGGAAACAAGTATCGTTGTGAACGTGTTTGAGCCCTTCGTCGATGACCGCCCGCCCCTCGTTTTTGAGCACTTCCATGCGGTAGCCCTCCCGTTTGAGGACGGACGTCAGGAGCCCGAAGTGCCACGGGAGCATATCGGGGACGAGGATGAGATACTCTCCCCTTTTATCCTGCGGAAAACGGGGGTACTGCTCGGTGAAATCGGCGACGGGCGCCTCTTCTCTCTGCTTCATACGTCCTCCCGCATACGTTTTTGTTCTTCGATCGCGGCGAGGAGGGACCGCAAGCGGATCTTCACCACGCCGAGGTTGTTGATCTCGTCGATCTTGATCTGTGTGTACAATTTCCCGCTCCGCTCCAAGATCGCGCGGACCTCGTCGGTCGTGATGGCGTCGATCCCGCACCCGAAGGAGACGAGCTGGACGAGATCGAGATCTTCCCTGCGGGCGCACAGCTCCGCGGCACGGTAGAGGCGGGCATGGTACGTCCATTGGTTGAGGACGTTGACCTTCACCTGCCTTCCCTCCTCGAAGACGGCGTCCTCCGAGAGGACGGCGAGCCCGAGCGAACAGAGCAGTTTATCGATGCCGTGGTTGATCTCGGGGTCGGCATGGTACGGCCTTCCCGCCAAGACGACGCAGTGCCTGCCGCGCGCTTTCGCCTCCGCCATCACCCGCTTGCCCTCTTCGACGACTGCGGCGTGGAACGCCTCCATGCGCGCAAGCCCGGCGCGGTATGCCTTGCGGATGAGCGCGGCGGGGAGCTTGTAGCGTTTGAGCGCCCGCCCAAGATTGCGCACCGTGCTCTTCTCGTCGTTGGGATCGAGGTAGGGCATCACGAGGTTGCCGTCGTTGAGCCGCTCGTTGTTCGCCTTCAAAAGTTCGGGATAGTAGGCGACGACGGGGCAATTATAGTGGTTGACGGAATCGTGCTCGTCGAGGTTGTAACTCTCGCAGGGATAGAAGATGAAATCCACGTTGGCGTCGAGCAGAGATTCGATATGCCCGTGCATGAGCTTCGCGGGATAGCAAGCCGTATCGCTCGCCACGGTGTGCTGTCCCTTGAAATAGAGCTCGCGGGAACTCTTCTCCGAGAGTACGACGCGGAAGCCGCACGTCTCGAAAAATTCCGTCCAGAGCGGGAGCTGTTCGTACATCACGAGTTGCAGGGGAAGCCCCACCGTGCCCCGTCCGCCGCCGCGCGCGGGATCGGGAAGGGCGAGCAGTTCGCGGTATTTATAGCGGTAAAGGTCGAGAGGGTCTTCGGTGACCTTCATACCCGCGCCGCGCTCGCATTTGTTGCCGGAGAGGTAGCGGCGGCCGTCCGAAAAGGTCAGAATGTTGACACTGCAATGGGAAGTACAGCCCTTGCAGTTCACCGAACGGGAGGAATAGGAGAACGTTTTGAGCTCCGCCTCGGTGATGATTGAGGAGATGAGCACGTCCTTTTTGGTATTTTCCTTTGCGTACAGCGCCGCGCCGAACGCCCCCATCAGCCCCGCGATGGCGGGACGTACGACGTTTTTGCCCGTCTCGAGTTCAAAGGAGCGGAGTACGGCGTCGTTGAGGAAAGTCCCCCCCTGTACCACAATGTGCTCGCCGAGTTCCTCGGGCGTGCGGGCGCGGATGACCTTGTAGATGGCGTTCTTGACGATCGAAGAGGAGAGCCCTGCAGAAATATCCTCGATGCTCGCGCCCTCCTTCTGCGCCTGCTTCACCGAACTGTTCATGAAGACGGTACAGCGGGAGCCGAGCTCGACGGGATGCTGTGCAAACAACCCGAGGCGGGAGAAGGGCTCGATCTCCATGCCCATGGCTTTGGCGAAGGTCTGGATGAAGGACCCGCAACCCGAAGAACACGCCTCGTTGAGCATGATGGAGTCGATCGCGCGGTTCTTCACCTTGAAGCACTTGATGTCCTGCCCGCCGATGTCGATGATGAAATCCACGTCGGGATTGAAATGGAGCGCGGCTTTGAAGTGCGCCATCGTCTCGACGATCCCGAAGTCGAGTTTGAGCGCCGCACGGAGCATATCTTCGCCGTAACCCGTCACGCAGGCGCCGCGGATCACGATGCGCTCCCCCATCAGGGAATAGAGCTCGCGCAGTTTGTTCGCTACAATTTCGAGGGGCTGGCCGTTGTTGGTCTGATAATGGGAGTAGAGGATCTTGTCGTCGGGGGTGATGAGCATGAGCTTCGTGGTGGTAGACCCCGAATCCACGCCGAGGTACGCCTCCCCCTCGTAGCGGAAGATGTTCTCGAAGGCGAGATCGCTCCTGCGGTGACGTTCGATGAAATCGCTGTACTCCTGCTTAGAGGCGAAGAGGGGTTTCCCCACCGTGATCGCACTCCCGTCGCGGGCCGCCGCGATCCGTGCGGCGATGTCCTCAAACTTCTCTTCGCGCGAGGTGATCGCGGACATGGCTGCCCCGTACGCCATGAAGCAGGGCGCGTCGTCGGGGAAAATCGCATGGTCCTCGTCGAGGGAAAGGGTCTCGCGGAACGCCTTGCGGAGCCCCTGTAAGAAGTAGAGCGGACCCCCCAAAAAGAGCACTGTGCCCTTGATCCGCCGCCCCTGCGCGAGGCCCGAGACCGTCTGGTCCACGACGGCGCGGAAGATGGAGGCGGCGATGTCCGATTTTTTCGCCCCCTGATTGAGGAGGGGCTGGATATCCGACTTCGCAAACACGCCGCACCGCGAGGCGATGGGATAGATCCGCTCGGCAGAGAGGGAGAGCTTGTCCATTTCGTCCACCGTGCAGTCAAGAAGGGTCGCCATTTGGTCGATGAAGGCGCCCGTCCCGCCCGCGCAACTGCCGTTCATGCGCTGTTCGGTGCCGCCCGTGAGGAAGATGATCTTCGCGTCCTCCCCGCCGAGCTCGACCGCCGCGTCCGCGTCGGGATACCGTTTGCGGATGGCCGCGTACGCCGCCTGCACTTCCTGCACGAAGGGGATCTTCCCCCTCTCGGCAAGCCCGAGCCCCGCCGATCCCGTGATTGCGACGCGGTACGTTTCGGACATGGTACGCACCTTTTCGATCTCTTCCAACACACATTCCCTCACACGGGAAAAATGCCGCACATAGGAAGTGTGTAGCACGGAAAAGTCCTCATCGAGGACGCAGGTCTTTACGGTCGTGGAGCCGACGTCGATGCCGAGTAATTTTGCCATTTGATTCCGTCGCGTGAAAATATTTTTTTTATTATACCACAAACGGCGGAAAATGACAAGTTTCGCAACCAAAATTCAGCGGATCACGACCAGTTTTTTTCGCGCGCGGGTCACCGCGGTGTAGAGCCACGAGGCGCCGTCCTCGAAGAGGCGGCTCTCGTCGAAGACGACCACGTTGTCGTACTCCGAGCCCTGCGCCTTATGACAGGTGACGGCATAGGCGAATTCGAAGCGGCAAATGGTGTCTTCCCGTCGGACGCGAAGTCTGCGCAGTAGTTCGTAGTTGTCCTCATGGACGAGCTTGCCCCCCTCCAAGAGGCACGCCTTTTCGCCGTAGCCGTGGAAATACTGCCCGCGGGTGAAGACGCCCGCGTCGAACGGAAGGTCGTAGGCGATACGGTCGAGAAAGTCGGGGCGGAAATCGAGCTGGCCGAGCCCGTCCTCCTGCTCCCGCACGTTGTAACACGTCCCGATGATGCCGTTGACGAGATGAAAATCGCCCTTCTCGTCGAGGGGTTTCGACCAATCGTTGAGCGTACAAATGAGCTTCTCGCCGTCCATGGGAAGAAGCGCGCCCGCGGGGATCCCGCGGAGGGTGCGGGAGAGCGCATTGAGACGGGAACGGGTGCGGTTGGTCCCCACGATCACTTGGTCGGCGTTGAGGAGCAGACGGGCGAGCAGTTCGTCGTTCACCTCCCTGCGGCGAAGCACGGCGGCGCTGTCCCCGTATCTCCCGTAGGAAGGAAATCCGCCGCCCCGCACCGTCTCCGCGATGCGCACGATGGGATTATCCGCCTCCTGCCGCACGATCTCGGTGAGGGTGATCCACGGCATAGTCAGAAGGGTGTTGCTCCCCCCGACGGGCGGCAACTGCGCGGGATCGCCGCAACAGAGGCATTTGATCCCGAAGGAGAGCAGGTCTCTCAGCACTTCGTCGGAGACCATGGAAGTCTCGTCGAGCACGATGAGCCTGAGCTCGGAGGGAAGGCGTTCCTTTTTGACGAAACGGAGGAAGCGCTCGGAGATCACCTCGCCGTCTTCGTTGACCTCGATGTCCTCCTCCCGCGTGTAGATGAGGCTGTGCACGGTGCTTGCGGGCGTACCGCCGCGGATGAGCACGGACGCCGCTTTCCCCGTGGGGGCGACAAACGCCGCGCTCTCGCCCGGGATCAGCCCCAGCGAACGGACGACGTGATCCACGAGAAAAGTCTTCCCCGTGCCCGCGTAGCCGCAGAGGACAAAGATCTGCACGCTCATGTTGTGAAACCACTCCGTGATCAGTTCCGCCGCCTCTTCCTGTTGGGCGGTGAGCTTGACCGCGGGGATCATCGTCTCCATGTCTCTATTATAGCACGGGACGGCGAAAGATGCAAACTTTTGTTTGATGAATTTTCCCAAAACGGAATTTTTCCGCTTCGGACTGCGCCGCCGTAGAACGTGCCGCGTTTTCTGAATAGAAAAGAGAGCAACGGAAAGATTTCCGTTGCTCTCGGATCATTGTCGGGTCGCGCCCTCACGGGGCGCCCTTATCGGGACGGATCACTCCTCCGTGCCTTCTTCGGGCTCTTCGGGCTTTTCCGTCTCTTCGGTTTCTTCGGTCTCTTCGGCCTTCTCCGTCTCTTCCTTGTCTTCCTCGAAGGCGACGTTTTCATCGGAAGATCCGGTTTCGTTGGTCTCGGGATCGGCGGCGGCTTCTGCCTCCTCAGCGGCAGGCGTGCCCCAGAACTCGGGTCTCGCGGAGATCTTCACCTTGACGAGCCCCGCTTCGATCAGCTCTTCGAGCGTCTGCGTATCGATGCGGTAGTCCTCGGCGGTGTACTCTTCACGGCGAGCGATCTCGTGCTCTTCCATGAGCTTCGCGATGAGTTCCTTCGCGTACTTCACGGCGCGCGTGCTTCTGACCTTCAGCTTCGCGGGTACATCCTTGTACTTGGCGACGTCGGAAGCATCCTTGACATGATACTTCTCGTCGAGCTTCGCAGGATCGAGCGCGAGGTAGAGGGTGAGCGTCTTGCCCTTGATGACCAACTTGGCGAGCTTGACGCGGCCCTTGTTGAAGGAATCGTAGTTCCAGCTGATGTGGGACTTGACGTTCTTGTAGGCGAGGAGCTCGTTCTTGATCTCGTTGTAAGCGTTCTTGACATTGAGCTCTGCCTGAGACAGACGGGCAGTGAAGCTGCGGTCGTACATCGTGATGACGCCGGCGGCTTCGGGCGCAATCGCGTCGAGGTCGGAGACGGTCTCCACTTCTTCGGGCGCGGGCTCGGTCGCCGCGGGCTCTTCGGTGTAACCGATCTCTTCCTTGAACTCCTGCATTCTCTGCTCGAAGTCGGTCTGAGGTTCTTCTTCGGCGGGCTCTTCGGCGGGTTCTTCCGCAGTCTCTTCCGCCGCGGGCTCTTCTGCCGTTTCGGTTTCCTCGGTCTCCGCCTCTTCGGTCTCTTCGGTCTCAGCGGTTTCGACGGTCTCGACTGCCGCAGTCTCGGTCTCGGCGGTAGCCTGTGCCTGACCCTTCTTCTTGATGAGAACGATCACGACGATGAGCGCAACAAGAAGGATCACGATGATGATCGCGAGGAGCAACCAGATCCACCATGCAAGTCCGCCGGTTGCGGCTTCTTTCTCTTCGCTCATACCGATGACGGCATACGTCGAGAAGCCGTTCGCCTGGAATTCCATGAAGTTCTCGTAGCCTGCGGCGGTACTGCGGTGCGCACCCTGCACGGTCTCAAACGAGGTGCCCGTGATGTGGATGACGGCAAGCCTGCTCTCGGGATAGCTACGGAGATTCTCGGGGATGAGAAGTCTCACGAGGAAGGTACCGGTGACGGCAGTCTCTTCGGATCCGTCGGAGAAGTGAAGATCGGTCGCACTGCCGAGCGTGAACTCTCTGTCGCCGTACTTCGCTTTGAGCCCTTCGAGATAGTCGTCGAGGGTGAAGGCGGAATCGGGCGTCGCGGAAGGCGTAAGGTCTTTCGAGACGTTGCCGCCCGTGATCTGGAGATACCAACCGTCTTCGGCGGAACCCCAGCTCTTATTCTGTTCCCAATACTCATCGGAAGGTTCTTCCGCCTTGATCGTAAAGGTTGCGGTCGCAGTGAACGTGCCGCCCGTTACGCCTTCGCCGGTCAGAGCATAGTTCGCCGTGTTGAGGGCGACCGTAACGGTAGCGGTGTGACTGCCTTCGGTGTTGAAGGTGAGCGTCGCGGGTTGCGTCGTGACGGTGTAGAGGTCGGCGGCGAGCTCGGTATCGCTTACGCCGTAGACCACTTTCACGGTGTAGGTGAGCGTGTAGGAGCCGAAGTCGAGCGAAACGCCGCTTGCGGTGTACCAATCGCTCGTCCACTCGAACGCCACCGTCGCCTGTGCGGGCGTGATGTTGAAGGAGTTGGTGGGATTGACGCCCGTGATCTCGTAGTTTTCGCTGTCGTCGCCGACATTCAGCGTCGCCGTGACGACATAGGCGCCGACGTCGGTGGGAACTCCGTCGAAGTTCTGCCCGTCTTTGGTGTAGGTGTAGGTGAAGGTCGCGCCTTCGGGAAGGGTCACGCTTCCGAGAACGAGTGCGCGGGCGTGAGGCTGACCGTCGTAGACGATGTCCCCGGTCGCATCCCACGAAGCGCCGCTGAGATCGACCGTAGCCTTCGTGATCGACCACTCCTGCGTGTACTCGGTCTTCTGCGCGATCGCGAACTTGACGTTCTTCTGATAATCTGCCGCGATCGAGAGGGTAACGGTCGCGGTGTAATCTGTCGCGTTCGTACCCGTGAACCCGCTGTTGCCCGCCGTCGCAACGATGAGATCTTTCAACCCCGTCGCCCATGCGGGAGCCGTGATCGCGACTTCATAGCCGAGCGTGTAGGTCGTGCCCTTGACATAGGGAACGGTGAAGCCCTCGACGGGATCGGTCCCCTTCTTGAGCCCGAACGTGACGTTTGCCGTCACTTCGGCTTGCGCGATGGTCAAGGTGACCGTCATGGGATCGGACGTCTGGAGAATGTTGATCTCGAAGTTGGCTTCTGCGCCGCCGAGATCTACGCTACTGAAATCCAATTCAATGGAAGTGACAACATAGGTGTAGGTGCCGGCGTCTGTCTGGGAATTCTGAAGGATACCCATACCGGTAATGGGTTCGCCGTTCAATGTTGCTTTGATGGCGAGGTACTCTGTGAACATCGACGTCGTATCTCCATCAATAACCAGAATACCTTTGACTTTCTGCTGTTCCTTATTATAGGTGACAGTCCACTTGCCCTCTTCGGGAGCGGTCTCGTCGTTGAGTTGCCAAGTAAGCGTTACGTCGAGGACGATCTTATCGATGTACCATGTCGCAAGTTCGGTTTTGGCGAGCGCATAGTCGGTTACGTCCGCAAGGAGAGCCGCGGTGAGCTTGTAGCCGCCTTCTTGATAATTCGCTCCCTTATTGCCGCTGAACGTGAGGATGGAATCGAGCGTTACGCCTTCGGGAAGGTTGGTCGCTTCTAACTTGACCTCGTACTCCCACATCATCACAAACGTAAGGTGATATTCGCCCTTGCTGTCCTTTTGAAGCTTCTTCCATTCGAAGCCGTCCTCGTTGTCAGCGAAATCTGTGTAGCTGAGCTCTTCCGAGAACTCGATCGTGAGAGGCGTGATCTTCCATTCGAAAGGATCGGAGGTGAAAGCGCCTTCCTGCGCCTTTTCATTGTAGACGATCTCGTAGTTCGCTTCGTCTACGGGCGTAAGGGTGAAGGTGGATTGATAGGTATTCGCGTGCGTGCCCGTAACATTATCATAAGCGATCTTGGCGTAGTCCGCATAGTCGTCGGTCGCCAACGCTTCGCCGTTGAGCGTGAGCGTGTAATCGGCGGCCGCGGTGTGCTCCGCGTTGTCGAAGACGAGCTCGGTCTTCTCGGCGCCGTCGAGCTTCCAACCGTAGGTCAGACCGATCTGCGCCTTCGCGATCGTGAGCGTGAACTGTGCCGCATCTTCATCGACCACGAATTCGATGCAGTCCTCAAATCCGGAGGTAATTACGTCGTAAGAGGGCCCAACCGTAAGCGCATAGACATACTTGCCTGCCTTAGCCTGATTGTCTTGGATCATGGTGCCCATCTTGCTGAGCGGTTCCCCGTTGAGCGTCCCGTTGACGGCCAACATACTGCTTTCCGCTCCGGCCCAATCTTCGTCGGTGATCGCGGCGTCCGCCTCTAAGGTTTGCTCCGTACCGTCGTAGGTGACCGTCGCCTCGTAACCTTCCGTTGCATCTTTGTTGAGCTTCCAATTAAACGTTACATTGAGAATGAGCTTCGTAATGCTCCATTCGAAGGGCTCGGAGGTGAAAAGCTCCGCACATTCCTTTTCATTGTAGACGATCTCGTAGTTCGCATCGTCTACGAGCGTGAGCGTGAAGGTCGCGGAGTATTCGCCGACAAGCGACTGCTCCGTATCGCCGTTGTATACGAGGGTCGCGAAATCTTCGTAAGCGGCTTCGTCGATCGGCTCGCCGTTCAAAGTAAGGGTGTACTCGGCGGCCGCGGTATGAGGACCCATATCGAAGACAAGGGTTTCCTTCTCTTCGCCGTCGATCGTCCACGTGTAGGTCAGACCGATCTGCGCCTTGGTGATATCGACGATGAAGTCGTAGAGATCGGCGGTCTCGCCCGCGGCGGTCACGGTCGTTTCGCCGTCCGCGACGGTGTGGCTGATCCCCGTATGTACATCGGTGACGAGCGCGGTATAGTTGCCGCTGTCGGCGACTTCGGAGACGGTGATGTAACTGCTCTTGCCGTCTTCGGCGACGGTGACTTTCTCGGCGGGAATGGGGTTGCCCTCGCCGTCGAACCACTCGAAGGTGTACTCGGAACCCGCGGTCCCTCTCACGGACACGGTAAGGCGATATTCCTTCTCCGCGTCGTATACGGCCTCGATCGTGTGCGTGGGTTCTTCATCGATCGACTGGTCGAGATGGAAGTCGGTAACGGCGTAAACGGTGATGTCGCCCGCAGGGGCCTTCGTCTCATAGCCTGCGCCGTAGAGCGCGGTGTAGCCCTCTTTGCCGTACTTGACATCGTTCTCCTCATCGTACCAATAGGCGATGGGATATTCGGAGCCCTCGGCGTCGGTAAGCGTCGCCTTGTTTGCGAAGAAGACGAGGTCGGCGCCGTCGGGAAGGAGCCCTTTGCCGAGCTCTTCGGAGCCCGCCATGTAGGTGATCTCATGAATGTTGTGCGTCGTCAGGTGCAGGGAAAGATTGACGGTGTAGACCGTACGGTCGAGCCCGTGGATCATATTCTTCAACGTTTCGGGAACGTTGTAGCCGCGTTCCTCGAGTTCCTGCACGGCGCGGTTGAAGTACTTCTCGATATCGAAGGTATGCCCGCCCTCGAAGGAGAAATAGCCGTTACTGCGGTAAAGGTCGAGCACGGTGCCGTTTTGGATCTTCTCGGGCACGAAGTCGAAGAGCCGCTTCATGTAGGAGACGATCAGATCGTAGTAATGCTCGACGGTATCCGAATATTTCTCGATGTAGCTGATCACGGTGTCGTTAAACGTCGTGGAGTTGTCGAGAATGTCGTGGACGTATTCCGCGTCGTACTTCGCCCAATCCACTTTCTGCAAGATGGCGAAGAGCTTATCGACGGCTTCCCCTACCTTGGCAGGGATCTTGTTCTCCAACTTGGAGAAACCGGGGATATTGTCGCGGAGGAATTTAAGGACGGTTTCGTACGACCAATCTTCCAAGCGGCTTGCAAGGTTTGCGGCGCGGCTTGCGAACTCGTCGATGATGTGGTCGATGGTCTCCTGCGTGAGCTTGTTGTTGAAGACGCGCTCATAGTAGGTGCCGAAATAGGTGTTGATGAAATCGGCATTGAGGAAGTTGCTGAACCAATGCTGGAAGTCGATCTTCTCGAGATAGCCCATCAGCTCGTCGAAGGAGAACCCGGTCGCCTTGTCGAAGATTTGGCCGGACGTCCAACCGAAGAGGGAGAAGAGCTTGTGCTTCATCTCATCGGAGAGGTGCTTCGTCTCGGTGAGTTTGAGAAGGGCCTTCGTGAAGACTTCGGGCATCTCCGCCTTGACGGTAAGGACCCCGCCCTGATAGGAGACGTCGAGATACTGCGCGATGTAGCCGCACGCGGTACGGACCTCGTGCAAGTGATTGCCGTAGAGACCGAAATTGACATCGAACGTGATGTCGCCCATCGTGGTGCGGATGGTGATGTCGGTGCCGATGAGGTGCTTCATCTGCTCATCGGTATAGTCCTTGATCTCACCGGGCTTGGGAAGAAGGGTGACGAGGTGTTTGAGACCTTCGAACTTGATGTTGCCCTTGTAAAGGAGCACATCGCCGTCGTAGACGACCTCTTTGACCGCTTTCATCACGTCGCTGAGCGAGAGCTCGACCTTACCGCCGTTCGCCTCGACCTTCTCGACGATGTCGAAAATGGAATTCTCTTCTTCCTTCTCTTGGCGCTTGGTATGTACGTCCGCTTTCCAAGCCTCAGCGGCCTGTTGCGCCTGCGCCTTGGCTTCTTCTTCGGTCTTACCTTCGGCTTTGAGCTGTTCGACGAGCTGATTCTCGAAGTTCTCCGCCGCCTGCTCGGTCGCCTCGGTGACGACTTTCTCGATCGCGCCGGCGAGTTTTTCCTGTTGCTCTAAATCGATCGAACCGCCCTCGCTCTCGATGTACTTACCGACGGCATACTCGATGACCATATCGTAGTCGCCGTTCAGATAGCCTTCGAGATTCTCGGGCTCGCTCAAAGTCTCCACGAGGAGCTCTTTGAACTTCTGCACCAGCTCGGGGGAATTCGTCCAATCGAAATTGTCGTATTCGCCGAACTCGCCGAATCCCGGAGGGATCGTCGACGGGAGGTCGATCGGGGCAACGCCGGACCCGCCCGCAGCCTCGGGAAGGGTGATGTTGCCGAGGAGACCCTCGATCAAGATGTCGTACGCCGCGGACGAAAGCGAAGAGAAGAGCTTCTTAAAGTCGTTTCTGTTCGCTCCGAAATATTCGCGGAAATTGGTATTGAGCAAGAACGAAACACTGTTGTTCGAATACTCGAGCTCATACCAATCGGCGGAAACCACGGTCGTCTGTTCTTCTTCGGGCTGTTGCTCTTCTGCGGATACGGTGAGCGCGGTTACCCCGCAAAGCACCATGATCGCAGAGAGAAACGCGAGGAAGACAAGCATCAATTTCTTGCCAATCACTTTCATAACGGTTTCTCCCTATTGCGGTATCGATATTCAAATGCCGTGCGGCAGATCGCTCCGACGCACAGACTTTCCCTATATTGATACTCTGTCAATACTATCTTAATGTTTCCCGAGCCAAATGTCAATAGTTTTTTCGACAAAAATTCTCAGTATGCTCCAAGTTTTTTGCCGAAAACGGTAGAAAATTCCTTTTTATCGCTTATATTTGGCGTTTTGCGGGGTTGCACCCTCTTTCGCGCGCCCCATTGGGCCGCAGACCGCAGTTCCGTCCCCTCTCTTTGCGGCGGCAAACGTACCCGCAAGAAGGGCGAAAAATTCGCTCATGAACGGTTTTATGCAGGATATTATGCGTGTTTTGCGCTCATTCGCCCTTGTCTTCCCCCTCTTCGGAAGGCTCGGGAGGCGCATCTTCTGCCGTTTCGGAAGCCTCGGGCATGGGCGCATCTTCTGCCGTTTCGGAAACCTCGGGCATGGGCGTCTTACGCTTGGTGCGGCGTTTCTTCGGCGGCTCTCCCCTCGCGCGGCGCTTCTTCTTCAAGATATGCCTTACGACGAGGAAGACGATAAGAAGGATCAGCAGTCCCAAAAAGATGGGGACCACGACGATGGCGACCCGCATGATCTTGACCAGCTTCGAGACGGGGTAGACCCGCTCGGGAAGCTCCGATTTCGTATAAACCGCCACATATTCGGCGTCTTTCGTCACTTTTTCGATGGGTTTATCCCACCCCGAGAAGGTATATTCGTAGGTTTCGTCGGGCGCTTTGACGGGATCGGCGGGGGGAACGGGCTGTTCGCCGTAGCGGTAGGTCGCCGTGGAAATGACCTTGCCGTCGGCGCGGAAGACCACAGTATATTCGTAATATCCCGCCAGCAATCCCACGACGACGTTGCCCGCGGGCATGGTAAAGGTCCCGTCGTCACCGACCGCAACCGATTCGTTGCCGTAGCGTACATACAGGGATTCGAGATAGGTGCCGGGCTGGAATTCCCCCACCGTTACGGTCACCGTTTCACCCGCGCGCGCGTGCATTTTATCTATTGTGAGCTCGGCGAATTCCGATTCGATCACGGAGACCGCGTACTGCGCGAAGAGCGTATGCTCATACGAAAGGCGGGCGGCAAACGACACCGTATTTTTGCCGAATGTGGGCTGTACCGCGGACATGGTACCGTCCTTTTCCGTGCAATAGAGCACGGAGTTCTCAAGATCGAAGCTCCCCGAGGCGCTGACGTCCACCGAACGCCCCGCCGCAACGGGGGAACCCTCCCCGTCCGAAAGGGCGATCAGATAGCGGTAGGCGTTGACGCCCGTCTGGATCGCTTCCGCCCGCATCGTCGCCGCGCCCTCCGCCGCAAAGAGCTTGACGTCGGCAACGTCGAAGAAGACCGTAATGGAGGAAAGGCGCACGGTCAGAGGCAGGTTGCGCTCGTTTGCGACGCCGACCGCCCCCGCGACCGCGATCTCGGAATAGCCGCCGTAGAGGGTCGCAACAAGCGCGCCCTCCCGTTCCTCCACGGTGCCCGCCGTGCCGTCCATGGCTCCGATGAGGGGAAGCCGTTCGAACTGCGCGATGTAGACGGCGTCTGCCCGCGTCTCTGCGGGGATCTCTGCGCCCCAACCGCGGAACACATAGTAATACCGCCCGTCCGAAGGCTTTTCGGGGGTCCCTTCGAAGCGGACGGGATCGCCGTCCCAAACGGCATATTCGTAGACCGAGCCGTCCACCGAGAAGGTGACGACGTGGCTCTCCTCGAAGCGCGCTTCATAGCGGACGGGCGCGTCCGACATCGGGGCGAGCGGCTCGCCGCCGGGATAAAAATCGTTGCCGCACTGCCAGCCGCGGAAGCGGTAAAGGCGGACCCCGCCGCCCGTCTTTTCGAGCGGTTTGAAGCGGACAGGGTCGTACATGGGTATGGTCTGATAGGCGCAGAGGTCGCTGAAACGCGATCCCGCGACGTCCCAAACCACTTCATAGAGGTTGGGCGTGACCGTAAAACGGGGATAGAGATCGAGCTCGGTGCGCGCCGTATCGAGGCTGTTGAGGTCGATCAAATTGCCGTCTCCGTCCTCCCAGCCCGCGAACGTGCAAGTGTAGCCGCGGAGCTCCTTTGCGGGCGCAAGATCGCCTGCGGAGACGGGGGCGAACAGCTCGGCTTCATAGACGCGGCGGACGACGGGATTCTCCTCCGTGCCGCGCTCATAGCGATGGAAATAGACGTTGACGAGCCGCGCGTTGCGGAAATACTTGACGATCGACGTTTGGAAGATGAGACGGACATCTTCCGCAAGGGGCGTGCGCTCGAAGAGCGTGGTCTTATACGCCGCAGAGAGCCTTGTCTCCTCTTCGGTGGGAAGATAAGGGGTCGGTTCTACGGGATCTGGCACCTCCCTTTCGGACATGGTAGGGGGCTCGACTGTCTCGGGACGGGTGGGCTGTTTCACTTCCTCGGGCAGGACGGGCTCGCGCGGGCGCACGGGCTGTTGCCCCGGATCGACGACGGGCGTCGGCTCTTCGGGCTTCGGCGGGATCTTGGGATAGCCGTTTTGGAGGGGCTCCGCCATCTCCTTGTCTTCGAGGACGTCCTCCCCGATGATGGAGAGCGGCGTCTTCCCCGCGATGAGGTAGGAGGAATCGAAATCCTTCGCCTTGTAGCTCTTTTTGTCCCTGCCGTAATTGTAGACTTTGGCATAGTTGGGGACGCCGCCGTCGGTAATGGCGTTGCAGAAATAGTAGAGCTGGGCGAGGAGGATGTCGAACTTGGTCTTGCGGTCCCCCTTGATGTTGTCCCGCACGATGTCGTAATCCTCGTAGGCGTACAGGAAATCCAACGTCCGCCACAGCGTGCAGAAGTTCTCGCGCAGGGCGTCCGAATTGAGGATATAGAAGGTATAGCGCTCCTCGTCCGTCTTGCAGGCGGTAAGGCGGGGAAGGAGATCTCTGAGGTTGTAGGTGACGCGGGCGGCTTCGTCGAGCGCCTTCTTCTCCACGTGGCCGTATTGGTATAGAAGTTCGCTGTTGGCGAGGACCTGCGTCACCGTGCCGCCCATGATCGCGTCGTACAACGTGCGTTTGAGGCTCGTCACGGGGCGGGTCAGGTAGGCGAGGATGTCGAGCTGATGGAGCGCCTTCTCCCCCTCGGGAGACGCGACCGCGCTCTCGTACGCTTCGAGCTGTTTTTGGTACTGCGCCAACGCTTGAAGGTATTGCTCGCGCGCCCGTACCTGCTCTTTGTACGCGGCGAGACGTTCGTCGTACCCGTTGTACGCCTCGAGATCGCGCTCGTAGTTCTCCAATGCGGCGAGATACGCCTCGTAACGCCTGAGCTCGCTCTCGTAGACGGCGAGATCGGAACAATACTGCTTGTATTCCGCTTCGTCCCGCTCATACTGCTCGAGCGCGGCGAGGTAGCGGTCGTACTGCGCCTTGGCGGAGAGATAGCGGGCGTACTCGTCTTGGTAGCGCGCTTCCGCCTCTTCGAGCTTGGTGTGCGCCGCCTCCGCCGCCCTGTACGCGCTGTTGAGGAAAACGTTGACGTCCCCCCGCTTTACGGTGAGGGTCGTCTCGTAGGTGACCGAAACGGTATCGCCGTCTGTCGCCGTGTCCCCCACTTGCGCGGAAAATGCACCGTCCGTCTCGGACATGGGTATGCCGTTTACGGTCGCCGCTGTGGGAGACCAGACCACTTCGCTGCCGTTGGAGGCGAGATAGCGATAGACGGACGCCTCCGCGCGGAGTTCGCCGCCCTCGCCGTCCCCCTCGTAAAAAGTCAGAACGGTAGGCTGTCCGCTCTCCGTTTTGGAGAGTGGCTCGCTGTAAAGAAGTTCAAATACGCCGTCGAGATATTCCCGCTCTGCGTCCCCCACCGTCTCCCCCATGCGCCCGAGAAGCGCGGAGGCGTCTAAGGCGACGGAACTCCCCCCGGGCATGGAAAAATCGTAGGCATTCTGTGCGGCGGAAGCTCCGAGCGGGATCTGTGCGCACAAGACTGCCCCGAGGAGCGCGCAGACGACCGGCATGATCCCTTTTCTCACGACAGGTACTCCTTTGTTTATTTTTTACACTGTATTATATCATGAAATTTGCGAGAAAGCAAATGTATTCCCTCAATTTTATTCTAAAAACCGCAGGAAACCGCGGAAAACCTTCCCCCATAACAAAAAAGCCCCGCGGCGGACCGCAGGGTGGGAGCGGACGGGCGTCCCCGAAAGGCGGGAAGTCACCGCCGCTTTTTTGTTCAAAACCGCCCTGCCGTCGTCCGCAAAGCGGTCATTCGCTCAGAAAATCTTCCCGCTTCAACCCCGCGCGCAGTTTTTCGAGCGCCTTTTTTTCGATCCTGCTGACGTAGGAACGGGAGATTTTGAGCCGCGCGGCGACTTCCCTTTGGGCGAGAGGGACGCCGCCGTCGGGCGCATAGCGGAGGCGGATGATCTCGGTCTCCCGCTCGGTGAGCAGACGGGAGATCGCCTCGAGAAACTTCTCCTGCATGAGCGACCGCTCCACGTTTCCGAATACCTTGTCCTCCTTCTCAAACAGGAGGTCCATGAGGGTGAGTTCGTTCCCGTCCTTGTCCGTCCCGACGGGGTCGGAGAGGGAGACGTTACTGCGATGCTTCTTGCCCGAGCGGATCAGCATGAGGATCTCGTTCTCGATGCAACGCGCCGTATAAGTAGCGAGGCGGGTACCATGTCCGAGTTCATAGGTGTTGATCGCCTTGATCAGCCCGATGGAACCCACGGAGATCATGTCGTCCGTCTCCGCCGCTCCCGCGTACTTTTTTACAATATGGGCGACGAGGCGCATATTGTGCTTGACCAGCATATCCCGCGCGTTCTTATCCCCCGCCTTGGCGAGACGGAGATATTTTTCCTCCTCTTCGGCGGAAAGGGGCTTGGGATAGGAACTGCCGTCCGACACCAATCCCGTAAAAAAGAAGAGCCGCGCGAGCACGGCGCAGAGCAACCCTGACATAGAACTACCTCCTTGGCTATCATATGCGGGAGGAAATTTGTCCTATGCAGAGAAGAGGGCGCCTTACGGCGCCCTGCGGTTCATGAAAACAGCGGAGTGGAGAGATAGCGGTCGCCCGTATCGGGGAAGAGAACGACGACCGTCTTGCCCGCGTTTTCCTCCCTTGCCGCGATCAGCGAGGCGGCATACAGCGCCGCGCCCGACGAGATCCCCGCGAGGAATCCCTCTTTGCCGATCTCCTTCCCCGCCGCAAAAGCGTCCTCATTGGAGACGGCGATGATCTCATCGTAGATCATTGTATCGAGTACGTCGGGCACAAACCCCGCGCCGATGCCTTGGATCTTATGCGCGCCCGCGGTCCCCTTCGAGAGGACGGGCGACGAGGCGGGCTCCACCGCGATCACCTTGACGGCGGGATCGCGCTCTTTGAGATATTTTCCGACGCCCGTTATGGTACCGCCCGTGCCCACGCCCGCGACGAAGAAATCCACCTTGCCTTGGGTGTCTTCCCAAATTTCGGGGCCCGTCGCCGCATAGTGGCAGGCGGGGTTGGCGGGGTTGGTAAACTGCCCCAAGATGACGGCGCCCTCCGTCGCGTCTCTGAGCTCCTCCGCCTTGGCGATGGCCCCCTTCATGCCCTTGGAGCCCTCGGTGAGGACGACCTCCGCGCCGTACGCCTTGATGAGGTTCCTGCGCTCCACGCTCATCGTCTCGGGCATGGTGAGCACGACATGATACCCCTTCGCGGCGCCGATGGCGGCGAGCCCGATCCCCGTATTGCCCGAAGTGGGCTCGATGATCGTCGCGCCCGGTCTTAAAGTCTTCCGTCTCTCAGCGTCCTCGATCATCGCCAATGCGATGCGGTCCTTCACGCTCCCCGCGGGGTTGAAATACTCGAGCTTGGCGTAGAGCTTCGCTTTGAGCGCATGGCGCGCCTCGAAATTTTTAAGTTCGACGAGGGGCGTTCCGCCGATCGTCTCCGTGATCGAATGATAAAGTGCCATTTCTGCTCCCCTTCCGCACCCCGTCCTCCGGATTTGTCCTTCGGAGCGGCGAAATTTTCGTTTCGGGGCGTTGTACGCTTTTTATTATATGCGCGGCGCAAAGTCCTGTCAAGAAAATCGTCCGCACATTCTCCGATTGTGAAAAAGATTTCACAAATAAATTTGAAAGGAGCGTTTGAAGAGCGCGGCGGATGGGTATCATTAAGATGAACAAACGAGGGGGCGATCCCCCAAAGGAGAATGATTATGAAAGACTATCCCGTCAAACGCAACCAGAACTTCGTCAATTTCTTCGACGACTTCTTCAAACCCATGTTCTACGATGACCAGCACGATATGCGCACCGACATCAAAGAGACCGAAACGGGTTACACCCTCGAGATCGAAATGCCCGGCTTCAAGAAGGACCAGATCTCCGTCTCGTTGGAGGACGGGTATCTCACCGTCGGGGGGAGCAAATCCGCAAAGGGCGAGGAAAAATATCTCCACAAAGAGATCAAGGAATCCTTCAGCCGTAGCTATTACGTCGGGACCGAGATCGCCGAAAACAGCGTCAAGGCAAAATATGAGGACGGTATCCTCACGCTCAGCGTCCCCAAGGCGCAGCCCAAGCAAATCGCTTCGCATTCGATTCCCATCGAATAAGATATTCCCCCCAAAGGGAGCGGACGGGTCTTCCCGTCCGCTCTTTTTTGCCTTCCGGGAGGGTCCTCCTCGGACATGGTACCGCCCAACGAGGCGGAAAGGCATCCAAGAGGGAGGATTTTCCCGCCGATCAAACGAATCCGCGGCACGTCGTACCAAAGGGAAGTTCGGCGCGGGATCGGAGCGGCGGCGCGACGTAACAAGAAAAATTTGCGCGGCGCAGGTTGTAACAAATTTCCATCGGAAAATTTCTCGGAATCGTTGCTATTTGGAAAAACTTCTGCTATAATAATAAATGACACCTGCGGTGTACGGGATCCGGGAAAAACGTAATCCACAAAGTACCTTCGGGAGCATCGGTTGGCGCTGATAGGCAAGGTCTGTTATTGCAACGGAAAGTCTGAAGCTGTGCCATCGGGCACCCACCTGCAGAGATGCGGGTTAACCCTTTTTCGGACTGCGGCACAGGCGGATGTCTTTTTTTTGGATTTTTTTCGAAGAAGACCTACAAAATCGGTTGCAAGATCGCGGCAAATGTGTTATAATCAACGAGCAATCACGGCGACGCCCCTCTTGCGGCGCGGCGTTGGGTTTGCCCCCCGCGGCGGAAACGCCCCTGCGACGGATCAATTTCATCATTCGGCCTTGTGGTCAAGCGGTTAAGACGGCGCCCTCTCACGGCGCAATCCCGGGTTCGATTCCCGGCAAGGTCACCATAAAAATGCTCACTCTTTCGAGTGAGCATTTTTATGTGACTTGCCGGGCAGTAGATGAACACGGCGGGTTCGCCCCGTCCGCACATTCTTTGTGATGTCGAAGGACGGCACGAGCATCCCTTGGGATGCGAAGTATTCCCGCACCAGATCCCTCACTCTTTCGAGTGAGCATTTTTATGTGACTTGTTGGGCAGTAGATGAACGCGGCGGGTTCGCCCCGACCTCGTCGACGCAAACCCTCCTCTTTCGCTCTTTCCGCAAGCGGCAAGAGCTCTTCTTTCGTGTTGCGTCTCCTCTTCCCCAAAAAGCTTGCTCCGCAATCTTTTTCGGGAGCCCTGTTTTTGTGCTACGAAGCTCCCACGCGAGCCCCCTTGGGGGCGAAGTATTCCCGCACCGGGATAAAATTTTATTCAGAATATTATTCACAAGTAAACGGTATAACTTCTCCCCTATGTTTTATCACGCCAATAAATTCATAAAGTGAACGAGATATTTTTTCTTACGCTATAAAGGCAAAACAGTTCATAATATGAACGACTCAAACGTTTCTGCGCACCACGGCGCAATAACTATTTCATAAAATGAATGACTTGGGCCCGCCTTCACGGCTGTATGAATGGTTCATAAAATGAATTGTTTGCGACCCTCCCCTATACATGGTCATGCCCGACAAATTCACAAAGTGAATTAGATAATTTTTTTACGTTGCTCAGGCAAAGAAGTTCATAATATGAACGGCATGGATCGCTTTTTAATCAACCATTCGCCAAAGCGCTGTTTTTATTTTTGGAGCTTTTATGCTTGAAAAAATGTGCGTTTAGTGTTATACTTAAAATATACGGCATCTACACTTCGGAGGAAGCATGACAAAAATGGTTTTCAAACTTGGAGAACTTTTTTGTGGACCCGGCGGTATCGCTTGCGGAGCATTAAACGCACGGAGTGATGATGGGAATTACAGCGTTTCTCACGCATGGGCAAACGATTATGATTTTGATACATGCCAAACCTATCAAAATAATATCTGCCCAGACGATCCGCAAAGCGTTTTATGTTGTGACGTGCGGCATTTGGATTTACATTCATTAAGCGAAATAGACGCATTTTGTTATGGCTTCCCGTGCAATAGCTTTTCAAGTGTCGGAGAGCATAAAGGCTTTGCGAATGAAAAGTTTGGACAATTATATTGGCATGGAATAGAGGTCTTAAAAGCGTTTCAGCCAAAATGGTTCGTTGCGGAAAATGTTTCAGGCATACGTTCGGCGGGTAGTGGCGATTTTCAAACAATACTTCATGATATGAAATCGGCAGGCTATCGTCTTACCGTCAATCTTTACAAAGCAGAAGAATATGGTGTGCCGCAAACGCGGCATAGAGTAATAATTGTAGGAATTAGAGAGGACATACCTGTTGTTTTTCGCGTTCCCTCTCCGAAACCTTATCGCCATTGTGATATATCGGCGGGTACTGCGTTATCTAACATACCCTTGAACGCTCCTAATAACGAAATCCGTCAGTTATCACGCAAGGTTATCAAACGGTTATCGATAATTCAGCCGGGGGAAAACATTTGGCAAGCAGAAGAACGGCTGGGTAGCGATTTCCCCCCGGAATTAAAAATTCATACAAAAACAAAAATCAGTCAAATATATCGGAAATTGTGTCCCGAAAAACCCGCATATACCGTGACGGCGGCAGGCGGGGGCGGAACTTATATGTATCATTGGAAAGATCGGGAGCTTACTAATCGTGAACGGGCGAGATTACAAACCTTTCCCGATGACTATACATTTTTTGGCGATTACAGTAGCGTAAGAAAGCAAATTGGTATGGCAGTACCTTGCAGGCTTGCCCAAGTAGTAATAAGCGCGATACTAAATTGCTTTGCCGGAATAGAATATCCGTTTGTAAAACCGAATTTGGAGTAATATTCATGTTTTATAATTCAGATGACACTACATTTATTTCTTCGGGATTTGACGAGCCTGTATTGTATGCTCCCGCACGGACAGGCAGTCAACATTCTTGTAGTGCATTAAAAATCGTAACAGCATTTACCGATTGCGATAGAATTTCTACGCATATGATCAAGCTGTCCGAGGGAATGAAAAACAATTCTTTCGTCAAAGGCTTGAAAGTTGACATTATTTTGGGGATGACAAAATCAAGTTTATCCCAAAAAAAGCATGAAGATATACGTCGCTTGATAAGATTTTTGCAAGGCTCAAAAGATATGCCTAATATTTCTTGCCGATATATCTGTAATGGGACAGAGGTACATTCTAAACTGTATATTTGGGAGCATACGAATAGAGACGGAACTATATTGCCGCGCTTTGCTTATTGCGGCTCCTTAAATTATACCATGAATGCCTTTTACAAGCGTAGAGAAATTGTAACTCAATGCGACGGGTTAAAAGCATGGCAGTATTTTCAGTCCCTTTTACCAGACACAATAGATTGTTTTGATGACGGCGTTGCAGAAAAACTTAAAAACGTTGTAAATAATAATCTTGCAGACGAAGAAGAGCCCGATAATTCGGAAATGGAATATCGGCGTTACGATCATGCGACGCCTGTTGACACAATTAAAATCTCTTTGTTGCGCGCTGACGGAACGGATACAGGGTATGGCTCTGGCATAAATTGGGGGATTCGCCCGAATGGAACGCGGCGAGATAAAAATCAGGCTTATATCCCATATAATGTAGCGGATAGACGTATCGGATTTTTCCCTGATAGGATTCTTCCTACCGATGAAAATTGTCCAATGTTCAAGGTCATAACCAAAGACTTTGGCTCATTTCATATGCGCATGGCGCAACAGGGCAATAAGGCTTTACATAGCGTTGAAAGTAATGCGATTTTAGGCGAATGGATTAGAAAACGTCTTGGAGAGCCGTCGGGGGCTTATATTACAAAGCAGATGCTCGAAAATTATGGAAGAACATATGTTGTTTTTAGAAAATATGCTGACGGGACATATCTTCTTGACTTTTAGGTTAGACTTTCACACTTGTCCGCAGAGCATAAAACCGCTCACTACTTCGAGTGAGCGGTTTTATGATGTCCATGCAGGCAGTATAAATTGTTTTAAAATAAACGATTTGGATTTCTTATATTTGGTCATATTAAAAAATTCATAAAGTGAATGAATCGGTGTTTTCTTACGTTTTACAGGCAAATAAGTTCATAATGTGAACGTGTTAGACGTTACTGCGCGCAATGTCGGAAGTCTTTTACAAAGTGAACGTATTGGGCGTTTCTTGCTACATCTCATAAATATTTCACAAAATGAACGACTCAAACGTTTCTGCGCACCACAGCGCAATAATTATTTCATAAAATGAACTACTTGAATTCCCTCCCCCGCGGTCACATAAATAGTTCATAAAATGAATTGTTTGCGCTCCCCTCGGGCATGGTTATGCCGAACGAGCCGCAAAAGAAATGAATTGTGTCCCTCTCGGGCTTTGCATACCGAACAGAAGTTTCATCGCTCCTCGTCCGCACAAATTGTACTGACGAAAATCGGTGCTTGCCCTATCTCGGCGGAAGCAACCAATTTTCAAGGTCGGGGCACTTACAGTAAGCCGTATCTAATTGTCACACATTGTTTTATTCAGATCGATTTTTTATTCCTTGAAATGCGTCGAAAATGAACCCTGCCTCTCCCCCTCACCAGTTCAACGTATTATGGCGATCGATAAAGACTCTGCCGAAGGATGATATATTTATTGTAAGATCTTGGATGACAAGATTATTATTGACATCGTGTAAGGAGAACGAAATATAAAAACGCGATGTTTGGCAAATATCAGAGCGGAAATTCTCAACGGCAACCGATAGACTTTCCTGCTAAACCATAGAAAAAACCCACTCGTTTTAGTGAGCGGTTTTCAGGGCAAATTCGTTCGGAATGGAGAGCGGCGCGGCGGGCGTTTTCAATGCGCGCAGAGTTCGATTTTGGCGCTTGCAATCTCTTCGAACTTAGCCGATTCGGGACGTTGAAAAATATAACTTTTCTTGTCCGCCGCATTTTTGCAGAGCCAATCGATCGTGCGGTCGAATCTGCCGCGGCAAAACCATTGACAGCCCGTAAATTCATCCGGCTGCTCCGTGCCGTTTGCGCGCGTAATGAACCATACCTCGTCGGGATCATAATACTCGATCTCCGCAAGGAGCATTTTATCGCACAGTTCCGCCGTAGCATTCCGCAGACAGCGGGTCGGATTTTTCTTTTCCCCCTCTTCGAAGGAGATCTTATACAGATTGGACCACACGATCCCGTCGGCAAACCGCTCTTTCTCCTGCGCCGTAACGATCCCCCGCGCCAATAAATAATATCGGATAAATTGCCAAAATTTGGAATGCCTGACGGAAGCCTCGTGAAGGCTTTGATCCCGGCAAAGGATGTCTTCCCCGTTTGATCCCTTTTGGGCATATACCCACGATAACCCATAAGAGAGCCATGTCTCGGGAGACGCGCCGCCATCTTCGTAACGCGGCATCGTCCAACCGTTCGGTGCGCGGCCGACAACCATCACCCGTCGCGCCGCATTGCGATATGATCGCCCGCAGACGGCTGGGACAAAACACAGCCCGGTTTTAAGCTCGTCTTTCAGATATGAAGTGCGCGCCAAGGCTTCTTGGTACAGTTGTTTTAAGCTCTCTTCCGTCTTGGTATTCATATACTTTCTCCCTGCGTTTTTTTATAACAGCCGATGACGGCCTCAAAATTTTTCGATTCCACTGCGCCGAGAAGCGCAAAGTTTGTGTCGATGTCAACGCCGCGGGCGACTTCTTCGAGCGCATCCCGCGGAATATACAAAAGAATGATATAAGCGTCGTACGGTCCGGCGGAAAGCCCGTTGATGAGAGCAAGGAGTTCTTCCGCGTTTTCCGCCACGATCTCTCGGACTGCGGACAGGCCGTACATGGTGCGGACAAAATTCACATCCGAAGCACAGATCGCGGACATGGTACCCTCGTTTTCCGTCTGAGCGTCGATCAACTCTTCAAACTCATTTGCATTCATATCCGCCCTGCCGTTTCAGTTCTTCTCTCATGCGCCGAAAGATCTCTTGGACGTCTTCCCGGGCGACAAAGCCGCTTTCACATTTCCATTGCTGCCCGTCTTTTTCAAACCGCATCGCATAGAAGCTCTCCGCCCGCCCCATTTTGACCGCATTCGTAGAGGGTCCAAGCAGGACCAAAATCGGTTTTGCGCAGAGCGTCGATCGCACCGTTTCATGCTCCAATACACGGAGCAAATATTTTTCATATCGCTCTACATTTTCCTCTTTTTTGTCAAAGGCGCAATAGGAGATGATGGCGCGGACGCCGTAATCGTTGCAACTCACGGGCAAAAGTTTTATGAACTCTCCGAACCATCCCTTTTTCTTGATCTGAAATTCGCCGTCCTCTTCCGTGAGTTTGAAGTGCTCGTTCTCATGTTCGATGAGATAATCGGGGCTCCACAAGCCGTTTTTGACGTCCGGATACCGATACAGTCCCAAATCCACGCGATAGTACTCTTGGGACCATGTCGTGCCGTACCCGCACTTTCCTTTGTTTTTGTAACAATCCTCACGGCATTTCTTGTCGCACGGCTTTGTCTTGTACGCGCACCCGCCTCCCTCGGGGCACAGTTGTTCGGCGAGCGGGTAGAGAATGCTCTCCATGTGGAACGCCGTCCACGCCGTAAGCCCCACGGTATAAAGTTTCGGGGACGCACCGACGGCCTCGCACCACCGATCCAAATACGCATTCAAAAATTTTCCGTCGAACATTTTCTTTTCTCCTTTGATGTTTGTGGGTGATTTCGTCCTACATCTCATAATTTTTTTGCATCTCGACGATGTCCGAGCATACCATGTCCGCGAGAGACTGCGGGGAAAGCACTTTGACGTATCTACCGAAGCTCAAAATCCAAAAGCGCATGGCGCGGGGAGACGCCATTAGCGTCACGCGGTATCCCCCCGAGGGGAGAGGCTCGACGTCGGCTTCCTTTCCGAACGTATCGAACACATAGTCGAGAATGTTTTGGGGACAGTTGCGCGTCTCAAAGACAATCTTCTGCGGCTCGTCGTAATAGAGATTGGGAAGTCTGCTTTGAAGTTTCCCCAAATTCAGCCCGTTTTCACAGCCCTTGATCGAGGTGACGGGGCGGGCGCGCTCCTCCAAGACGGCAACCTCCGTCATGCGGTCGACGCGGACGAATGCCAAGTCATCGTGCCCCTCGAAGGCGCAGGCGAGGTAGTACCCGCCGTTCTTCAAAAAGAGCTGAAAGGGGCTCGCCGTGTACGGCATTTCCCGCCGCGGGTGAAGTTTTTTGTCGGCGCCGTAGTCCTGATAGATGAATTTTACCTGCCGTTTGGCGGCGATCGCCTCGGTGAGAAGTTCGACGGAGAGGAAGAACTCCCGCCCGTCCGATTTGATGTAATCATCGAGGTTGACAATGTGTCGGGCGTAATTTTTGAAATACTTCCCGCCCTCTTTCACGAGTTTTTCGATGAGCTGTTTGGTGTGTGCCTTGCAGATGTTGCGGCTTGCAAGCACCGAATCGACGAGAAGCCTGAGCTCCCCCACCTCGAACTTCTTTTCGGCAAGATAGACGCCCGATTTATCGGAGATGATCTCGTAGCCCGCGTCCTGCAAGTATTCGATGTTCCGCGCGACCGCCTTTCTCTCGCACTCGATGCCGTAGACGACTTTGAGAAGGCTGATAATGTCCCCCTGGTGAAGTTTGTGCTCGGCGTCCGAATATTCCGTTAAGATTTCCAGGATGCGCAAAATGAGCAATTTTTTTGGTTCGTAGCTTTCCATACCGTTCTCCTTTTGCCCCATCATAGCAAAAGCCTTGTCCCGAAAACGGGACAAGGACAGTATAGCATAGTCGGAATAATTTTGCAAGGGGGAGCGTATCCGTCACTTCTTTTTTGATTTTTTGATTTCCTCTTTCAATTCCCGCAACAACTGATCTGCCCCCGGATTTCCCTGTGCCGATGATTTTTTCAGCCATTTTTCCGCTTTTTTGAAATCCTGCTCCACGACGTATCCGTATAAGTATGCATCGCCGAGAGATAATTGCGCATTCTCATTTCCCCCGAGCGCACCTTTTTTGTACCATTCCACGCCTTTTTCATAGCTTATCTCCACGCCGTGGCCGTAAAAGTAACAATCACCGAGTTGAAATTGTGCGCGCGCATATCCCTGCATTGCGGCTTTTTCAAACAACTGCACCGCCTTCTTTTTGTTCTCCGCAACGCCGCGTCCCTGAAAATAACGATAACCTAAACTGTATTGTCCGCGCGGGTTTCCCTGCTCGGCGGCTTTTTTCAGCCATTCAAAGGATGTTTTATCGTCCATGGAGATATAGCTTGCAAGATTGCACTGCGCATTTGCGTCGCCCTGCATTGCGGCTTTTTCGTACCACTGTGCGGCTTTTTGCTCGTTGCGTTTTACCCCGCGGCCGTAAAAATAGCAATTTCCCAAATTGTCCTGCGCTCTTGCATTCCCCTGCATTGCGGCTTTTTTCCACCAACTTACCGCTTTTTCGTAATCTCCTTCTACGCCAAG
>CANQXA010000014.1 GCA_947627765.1 uncultured Clostridia bacterium | reverse complement strand
GCGTCGGTATAGCGGATGGGCGGCTTAGTGAACTTCTGCTCGCCCGTAATGTTGGACGCGATGAGCTTCTGCCCTTCGTTGAGGGGAGGAAGAAGCCCCTTGGTCTCCTCCTCGTCCTCCTTGCGGAAATCGGCGTAGATGGCGGTAAAGCCCGCAAAGCGGAGCGCCCTGCCGCTCGCTTTGAGCCCGTATTCCCCGCAGGCGATCTCGATCTGCATGGCGTCGTACAGCGCCTCCGCCATCTGGGAAGCGATGAACCGCTCGTAGATGAGCTTGTAGATGTTGTAGTGCTTGCGGTCGAGCAGTTTCTTGACCGACTCGGGCGTGCGCGTGAGATCGATGGGACGGATCGCCTCGTGCGCGTCCTGCGCGCCCTTCTTGGAGGCGTAGAAGTTGGGCTTCTCGGGAAGATACTCTTTGCCGTACTTCTGTTCGATATACTCCCTCGCCGCCGCCTGCGCGTCCGCCGAAACGCGGGTGGAATCGGTACGGATATAGGTCACGAACGCGACATGCCCCTCGCCTTCGAGGTCCATACCCTCATAGAGGTGCTGTGCCATCAGCATGGTCTCGGGCGCGGTCATGCCGAGCTTGTTGGAGGCGTCCTGCTGGAGGGTGGAAGTCGTAAAGGGTGCGGGCGCGTGCGATCTTGCGACCGTCTTTTTGACGCTCAGAACGGTATAGCTCCCCCTTTTCAGCGCGGCGAGGATCTCGTCCGCCTCCGCCCGGTTGCTCACCTTGATCTTCTTGCCGTTCTTCTTTTCGAGGATGGCGCGGAATGCGGCGTACTGCCCGCCGTCGTCCTGCACGTCCGCGGAGAGCGTCCAATACTCTTCGGGCACGAATGCCTCGATCTCCCGTTCCCGCTCGACGACCAGCCTCAGCGCGACCGATTGTACCCGCCCCGCCGAGAGCCCGTTCTGGATCTTGTTGTTGAGAAGCGGGGAGAGCTTGTAGCCGACGAGACGGTCGAGCACGCGGCGCGCCTGCTGTGCGTCCACCAAATTGTAGTTGATGGCGCGGGGATGCTCCAAAGCGCGCTGGACCGCCTTGGGGGAAATCTCGTTGAACTCGATACGGTTCTCGCCGTCCTCGGGAAGCCCGAGAACGCTTTGAAGGTGCCACGAGATCGCCTCGCCCTCGCGGTCGGGGTCGGTCGCGAGATAGACCCTGCCCGCCCTCTTCGCCTCTTCGGTGAGGCGTTTGATCACCTCTTCCTTCCCCGGAGAGGTGACGTAGCGGGGCTCGTAATCCTTATCGACGGCGACGCCGAGCTTCTTCTGCGGAAGGTCGCGGATGTGCCCGCCCGAAGCGTCTACGCGGTACTTCCCCTTTAAGTATCTCGAAATTGTTTTCGCCTTGCTCGGCGACTCCACGATGATCAGATCCATACATTCACTCCTTTGCCGCGCGGATCTACTCCGCCGCGCTGTATTGATTGCCGCCCGCTTTGACGGCGGCCCCCTTGATCTCGAGGGCGGAGAGGATCGCCGTCACCTCGAAGATCTTTTTTCCCGTACGTTCCGCGATCGCGGCGGGGTGCGCCTGCCCGCTCTCTTTGAGGAAGGCGAGCACTTCCCGTTCTTCGCCGCTCAGCGCGATCTCTTTCTTCTCGCCCGCCTCGATGCCGTAGACGGAGAAGATGTCTTCCGCGCCCGTCACGAGATAGGCGCCGCACTTGATGAGTTCGTTGCAACCCTCCCCCTGCCGTACATTGGGGGAATAGGGAAAGGCGAATACGTCCCTCCCGTACTCCAAGGCGCAGTTCGCGGTGATGAGCGCGCCGCTCTTTGTTGCCGCCGCCAAGACGAATACGCCCTCCGAGAGCCCCGCGAGCAGACGGTTGCGGGCATGGAAGGAATACTTCTTCGCCTCCTCCCACGGCGGCAATTCGCTGATCAAAAGCCCGCGCTCTGCGATCTTCTCTTTGAGCGACGCGTGCGCCGCGGGATAACAGCAGTCCAGCCCGCAAGGGAGCACGGAGATGAGATTGCCGCTTCCGAGCGCGCCCGCGATGGCGGCGCTGTCGCCCCCTTCGGCGAGACCCGTCACGATGACGAACTTCTCCGCAAGGCGCTCGGCGATGTCCCGCCCCGCCTTCTCCGCCCACGGCGGAATGGTACGGGACCCGACCACGCAGAACTTCCTGCCGCGGATGAGCTCCCTTCTGCCCAAACCGTAGAGGACGAGCGGGGGAAGGGAGATGTGCCTGAGCGGTTCGGGGTAATCCTCCGAAAAGGGGGTCAGGGCGAAATAATGCTTGGCGGCGAGCATTTTGAGAAAGGCGTCCGCGTCGTGCATACGGCGGTCGTAGGGCGGGATCTCATGCTCCCCCGAAAGCACCGCGGGGAAAATCGTCTCCGCATGGAGAAGGATCTCCGCGGGGTCCGCCGCCCGCAGAAGCGCCGCGCGGTCCCTGTCCCCGAGGGACGTACAGCCGCACAGCCATAGATATGCCCGTTCCTCCGCCGTCATCACATTTGGTCGAAGATGCGGTAGGAGACGGCTTCGAAGACGTGCTTCGGTCTGATCTCCTCGCATCCGTCGAGATCGGCGATCGTCCGCGCGACCTTGATGATCCTTGCGCGGGCGCGGGCGGAGAGGTGCATCCGTTCAAAGGCGGCGCGGAGGATGTCGTTCCCCTCACGGTCGAGCATACAGAATTGCGCGAGTTCCCGCTCCCCCATTTCGGCGTTGGTCACGATGCCGTACTCCCCGAAACGGTTGCGCTGGATGCGGCGGGCGCCCTCCACGCGCTCCTTCACGGGCTCCGAATGTTCCTGCTCTCCCGTGGAGGTGAGTTCGTCGTAGGCGACGTCGTCCACTTCCACTTGCAGATCGATACGGTCGAGAAGAGGACCCGAGATCTTCTTGCGGTAACGGCGGATCTCGGCGGGCGTACAACTGCAAGTGCGCTCGGAGGAGCCGTAATTCCCGCAGGGGCAGGGATTCATGCTCGCGCACAGCATAAAGCGCGCGGGGAAGGTAAAGGTGCCGCCCGCGCGGGAGACGGTGATCTTCCCGTCCTCGAGGGGCTGGCGGAGCGCTTCCAATGTGGAGCGCTTATATTCGGGCAGTTCGTCCAAAAAGAGGACGCCCCCGTGCGCGAGGGAGATCTCCCCCGGGTGAACGACTTTGTTCCCGCCGCCGCACATGGAGACCGTCGTCGCCGTGTGGTGCGGGGTACGGAAGGGACGCTCGGTGACGATCCCCTCTTCGCCCAAAACTCCCGCGACCGAGTGGATCTTCGTGATCTCGAGCGCCTCCTCGAAGGTGAGATCGGGCATGATGGTGGGAAGACAGCGGGCGAGCATCGTCTTCCCCGTTCCGGGAGGGCCGACCATGAGCAGGTTGTGTCCGCCCGCGACGGCGATCTCGAGGGCGCGGCGGGCGAGGGGCTGACCCTTCACATATTTGAGGTTTGCCGACGTCTTCGCGCCCGCATGGGGAACGTACTCCGCCGTCTCGAGGGGCTCGATGGGGCTGACGCCCAAGAGGTGCCGTACGACGGCGGTCAGATTTTCGGCGGGATAGATCTCCGCGCCACCCAAAAACCGCGCCTCACTGCGGTTGCCCGCGGGGATGACAAAGCGGGAATAGCCGTGGCTCTTCGCCGAGATCAGGATGGGCAGAAGCCCGTTGATGGGGCGCAGATCGCCGTTTAAGGCAAGCTCGCCGAGGAAAACGGTCCCACCCATGTCTGCGCCGACGAGCTGTTCGCTCGCTTTGAGCAGGGAGATCGCAACGGCGAGGTCGAACGCCGCGCCCTCCTTTTTGAGATCGGCGGGAGCGAAGTTGATCGTGATGCGGTTCATCGGGAAGAGCAATCCGCTGTTTTTGAGGGCGGAACGTACGCGCTCCTTGCTCTCCTTGACCGCGGCGTCGGGAAGCCCGACCATATCGTAGGACGGCACGCCCTTGTTGACGTCCGTCTCCACCTCGACGGGAACGCCTTCGAGGCCGCTCAACGCGTAACATTTGACTTTGGCAATCATGGGGTTCTCCTTTCCGCACGGGGCGGGAATCGATTGTGCCGCAAAATCAGCCGAAGATAGTCGTCATGAAGGAAGCAGGGAGCGGGACCGAGAAGGTAAATACGGCGAAGAGCAGGAAGGCGGCGATGAGCAAAACGAGCGCCGTCGCCCCGACCGCTTTGACCGCTCTCTCGTGGTTCCCGCGGTAAGCCGTATAGGACTGCGCCGCGAGCAGGAAGGCAAAGATGTAGGCGAGTACGACGAAAGGCGTCGCGAACTTTACCACGCTGGCGGTGAAGAGGGAGAGAAGGAGCCCCGCGAGCAGCAGGACGACGCCGCGCAGACCCGCCCTCCATTCGCGTCCGCGCTCCTTGGAAAGGAGGAGCACGATGAGCTTGCGCACGCCGAAGAAGACGCCCGCCGCGCCCGCCAAGAGGGCGACAGGGTTGATCGCGACCGCGGTCACGGCATAGCTGAGCCCGTCGCCGCGGAAGATCTTGTAGAAGACGTCAAAGCCGCCCGCCATGAGATAGGCGTTCGTCCCCGCGAAGCCGCCCGCGAACGTCTTCCACGCGACCGAGAAGATGTTCATCACGGGCGCGGCGGGATTATCGAAGGCGCGAAGGTAGGCGAAGTAGCCCGGAAGGGTCCCGAGGAGCGCCAAAAGGAAGGCGCCGATCACGAGCCCCGCGAAAAAGAGCGTGGGCGCGGCGGTGTTGCGGAAGCGGTATTCCGCGACCGTCTTGCCCGCCTTGGCGCGCTGTTCTTCTTCCCCTTCCGACTCTTCGGCGATCTTTTCGAGATGATAGCGTTTGGCGGTCTGCTGGCGTACCATGCCCGCGATGAAGAGCCCTGCAACGCCCGCTACGGGGAGCAGGAAGGCGCCGTTGACGCAGATGGCGGCGGCTCCGAACAGCCCTGCCGCAAGCAGGGGAAGCACGCTCTTGAAGTCGGCATTTTTCAGCCCGCGCATATAGAAGCGGTGCACGAGATCGAGCGCGCACGCGAAGAAGAACAGCCCGAGCGTCAGCGGCGTGCCGAGATGCCCGTAGCCGATCGCAAGGTTGGAGAGGGAGAAGAGCACGGCGAAGACGAGCCCCGCCTTTTCGCTCTTCGTAATGCGTACGATGAAGCGGGAGAGCACGACGAGCGCGCCGAACGCGGCGAGAAGGGGGAAGAACCGAAGTCCGAAGGGGCTCATCCCGAAGATCAGCGTCCCGAGCGCGAGGAAGTCTTCCCCGAACGGCCCATAGACGGAATCGACGGTATAGACGTCGGAGGGAAGCCCGTCCGCGCCCGTTGCGTACTCGGCGCCGCGCTTCATCTCCGCAATGGTCATCATGGAATAGATCTCCTCTTTGCCGTAACGGTAGAAGGAGGTTTGGTAATCTTCGGGATAGGTTTGGGCGTCTAAGAGGGCCCCCGCGCGCGCTCTGGCGTCTTCGGCGGTCTCTTCGGCGTAGGGAAGGGCGGAATAGATCTCGGCGGGGACGACGCAGTACTCCCCCGTACCCGTCGTATCGGAGGAAGATTGCAGTTTCTCACCGACAAAGACCACCTCGTTGATCAGAACGTTGGGACTGCCCGCCTTGCCCGTACCGTCGATGGAGAGCCCGACGTACGGATAGAGGCTGACCCTCCAACCCCCCGTCGGAAAGGTGAAGGGGGATACGAAGCGGAAAAAGACGTCGGACGCGTCGTACGAGACCGCAGAAGAGCTTTCCCCCGTCTCGGGCTCGGGGGTGACGAAGTTTTCGAGCGTCGCCCGAAGAGGCGTGGAGCTCCACGAAGTTCCCCCCGTGCTCCGCTCGAGGCGCAACGTCACGGGAGTGCCGGGTTCGGCGTAGATGGTGGCGACGTTAACCGCACAGCCCACCACTCTGAGGTAGGTCGTCTTGGTGCCGCCCTCCCCGTCCGGTTCCGTGAGCTGGTTGAGCCTGAAGATCACGCTCGGGATCTCGCGGTCGTCCTCTTCCTTTGCGTACATGGCGTACGCCCCGCCCGTGGAGTACACCGAGCCGAGCGTACCGAGCCCAACCGCAAGAAAGGCGAGCGCGACGATGAGGAAGGCGAGGAAAAATCCCCCGATCCGTTTCTTTCCGGAAACACTTTTTCTCATGAGTCATTATTCCCTATTATATTAGTAATCTCTATTCTAACCGATTGGACGAGAATTGTAAACGGATTTTTTGCCGTTTTCGGGATTTTTTTGCGCCGCCGCCCAAATTTCTTCCCGTGCGGCGGGGCGGAGCGTAAAAAAAATCGGTCCGCTTCCCGCAGACCGATCTTTTCCGGCTTTACTTCTTCTCTTTGATCTTTGCGGCTTTGCCTGTAAGCCCGCGCAGATAGTAGAGCTTCGCCCTTCTCACCTTGCCCGCTCTCACGACGTTGACGTACGCGATCTTGGGGGAATGGATGGGGAAACTGCGCTCCACGCCGACGCCGAACGAAAGACGGCGCACGGTGAAGCTCTCGCGGATCCCGCCGTGCTTCTTGGCGATGACGACGCCCTCGAAGTTCTGGATCCTCTCCTTACCGCCCTCGATGATGCGGTAGCCCACCTTGACGGTGTCGCCGACGTTGAACTTGGGAATGCTCTCCTTCATGTTCTCGGCTTCGATCGCCTCGATCAGTCCCATAATGACTTTACCTCCATGTTTTACGCGGCGTTCGTGCCCTTATCACGGCAGAGGACCGCCCGAAGTCAGTTTAAGATTATAAAGGATTCTTCGGGAAAAAGCAAGCGGTTTTGCGGGAAGTTCCGCATTTTTTTCAAAAATCGGCGGATTCGTCCTCCAAAATGTCTTCCGCGGCGGGGATCCGCTCCTCGACGCCCTGTACGCAGGCATAGGTATCCCTGCGGATCACGCGGCGAAAGACCAGCGTCTCCCCCTCGTAGCAAAGGAGGGTGCTCTCGCTGGCGAGCCCGCGGCGCGGGGCGCGTAGGACGCGGTTTTCCGTCCCGTCCACGATTTTTGCGGGGGGCGGGTCGAGGGTAAAGAGCACCCTGCTCTCCACTTCGTACCGCCGCCCGTCGGGTTTTCCGTAGACGGAGAAGCTCACTTCCCCCTCCCCCGCCGTAGCGAGCAGGTAGACGGGAAAGGGGTAGGGATTTTTCAGTTTCAGGTCGCTGTACTCGGAGACCATCGCGTCCTGCGAGGGCTCGGCATACTCCACCGCGAGGGAATGGGGACGGCTCTCTGCGATCTCCAATCCCGCGCGGAGCGCCGCCCCGAAGAGCGTGGTGCTCGTCTGGCAGACGCCGCCGCCCACGCCGCGCACGAATTCCCCGCCCTCGATGACCGCCGCGATCTCGAAGCCGTTTTCCTCGGTGCGCTTGCCCACCCGATCGTTGAAGGAAAAGGTCTCCCCGGGACCGATCGCCGTCCCCGAGATCTTCTCCGCCGCAAGCGCGATGTTGTGGGCGCGGGGCGCATTGGCGGGGGAGAAGACGGTCGTGAAGACGGAGAGAAGCTGTGTGCGCTCTTTCAGCGTCTCTTCGGTGACGGCGGGCTTTAACGTCTTCCCCGCGATCTCCGCCCGCTCGGTATCCCCTTTCAGAGCGCGGGAAACCGTCTCGACGAGCTCCCCGCGGTCGATACAAAACCCCGTCTTTTCGGGCTGATAGCAAAAGCCCCCGGAGGAGAAGGATAAGGCGGCGTCTTGGGGCTCTACGAGGTTCTTCGCGCATACCATGTCCGCGAAGTCCTCTAAGAAAACGCTTTCACGGCGGGTCTCGGCGACGTAGCTTTGCCCGCGCTTCGCCTGCCGTACGATCTCCTCCACGTCGTCGCCGTAGTCCACTTGTAATTCAAATTCTCCCGCGGGCGTTTTGACCGCGAGCGGGATTCTCTTCATCTCCGCGCGGATCTTCTCGCACGCCTCCAAGTATGTCATCCCGCCGACGTTTATGCCGTTGACCCGTACGCCCCGTTCCACGCGGCTTCCGCAGCCGCTCAAAAAAAAGCTCCCCGCAAGGAGGAGCAATGCGATTCTCATGGCTTTCATGATCCCCCTCTCGGAGGATAGTATGCACAGTTTCCCGGATTTTACGCCGCGCGGACGCCCTGCCCGCCTATACGATCTTGCCGCCGTGGATCCTGATCTTCTTGCTCGCCGCGCCCACGAGCACCCGTTCGGCGTGCGTACAGGTGAGGATGCACTGGATCCCCCCGACGCGGCTGAGGAGTTTTTTGCGGCGCGGAAGATCGAGCTCGCTCAAAACGTCGTCGAGAATGAGGACGGGCGGCTCCCCCGAGAGCGAGGTGAAGATCTCCACCTCGGCGAGCTTCAAGGCGAGCGCCGCCGTACGCGCCTGCCCCTGCGAACAGAATCCGCGGGCGTCCGCGCCGTCGATGGAGACTTTGAGGTCGTCGCGGTGAGGCCCTACCGTCGTAAACCCCAAACGAAGGTCCCGCTCGAGCGAGGCGGCAAGTTCCTTTTTGATCGCCGCCGCGATCTCCTCTTCCCCGCCCGCGTACTCCCGCTCCCCCGCGACCGTGAGGGTCTCCTGTCCGTCTGTAAGATAGGAATGCGCCTTTGAAGCGAGAGAAGAGAGCCGGGCGAGATATTCCTGCCGCTTCTTGGTGATACGGGCGGCATAGAGAGCGAGCTGTTCGTCCCATGCGGAGACCGTTTCGAGGACGAGGGAGAGATCGCGCTCTTTGAGCAGGTTGTTCCGCTGTTCGAGGATACGGCGGTAGCGGACGAGCGCCGCGGCGTACTCGCGCGAAGTCTGCGAAATGGAGAGATTGAGGAATCTCCTGCGCTCCTCGGGTCCGTCTTGGATGAGGCGGAGTTCCCCCGGCGAGAAAAAGACGCTCGTCATGTTCCCGATGAAGTCCACCGAGCGGGGGGTGCGGTTGCCGTTGACGTAGAGCTCCCGCCTCGTCTCGTAGATCACGGCGGCGAGCGTGACGGCGCCGAACTTGCTCTCGAGCTCGGCATAGATGCGGGCATGGTCGCACCCGCGGCGGATGAGCTGGCGGTCGTGCTTGATGCGGAGCGAGGAGCCCGTGCAGAGATAGAAGACAGCCTCGGCGCAGTTGGTCTTCCCCTGCGCGTTTTTGCCCGTAAGGATATTGAGCCCGTCCGCAAACGCGAAGGTCTCGTCCTCATAGTTTCTGAAATTTTCGAGAATCAACTTTTTTACAAGCATTTCGGCAAAAACACTTTTCTTTCGGGCGAAATTGTATTATAATGGGAATGCGTCTCTTTTGCCCTTCCATTATACCAAATCCGCCGCAAAAGAGAAAGCGTTTGAGAGGGAAAAATGACCGAAAAAGCACAATTCGAGGTTCTGTGGGAAAAAATCTGCGAGCGGCTCGTCAAGCTCGTCACGCCCATCACATACGATACCTACTTCAAATCCTTGGAGCCGATGGACGTCTACAACCGTAAGATCATCTTGAAGGCGATCTCCGAGGTCGGGGCGGGCGTCGTTACGCGCAACGCCGAAAAATTCCGCGAAGCGATCGTGAGCGCAGACGTCGGGCTGACCGATTTCATCGTCTACGTCGAAGGGAGCGACAATTATCCCCTCGACGAACTTCCCGACGCGCTCGAAGAAGTCTCCGTGCAGACCGATAAGCGCTTCACCTTCGATTCCTTCGTGGTCGGGACGTCCAACAAGTTCGTGTATGCGGCGGCGAAGTCGGTGGCGACCGCGCCCGGCGAAAACTTCAATCCCCTCTACATCTACGGCGGTACGGGGCTGGGCAAGACCCACCTCATGCAGGCGATCGCCAACGAACTCGCCGAAAAGAAGCCGTCGCTCAAAGTGCTCTATACGACGAGCGAAAAATTCCTCAACGAATATGTGGACAGCCTCTATTCGGGCAAAAAGGGAGAGGGAAAGGAGGCGCGCTTCCGCAGCCGCTACCGCAATGTGGACGTGCTCCTCATCGACGATATCCAATTCTGGGCGGGAAAATACGGCGTACAGGAGGCGTTCTTCCACACCTTCAACGAGCTCTTTTCCCAAAATAAGCAGATCGTCATCTCGTCGGACTGCCCCGCAAAGGATCTGACGACCCTCGAAGAACGGCTGAGGACCCGCTTCGAAGGCGGTCTCATTGCCGACATCCAGCCGCCCGACGTGGAGACCAAGGTCGCCATCCTCAAACGGAAGGCCTTGGAAAAGCGGTACATCGTCCCCGACGACGTGCTTGAATTCCTTGTCAAAAATTCGGATAATAACGTCCGTACATTGGAGGGGCGGCTCAACACCGTCATCTTCGCGAGCAAGTTGCATGAAGAGCCCATCTCCCTCGAACTCGCCGCCGCCGCGCTCCAAGAATCCATCACCGCGGCGGAGCCCGAAGAGGTCACGCCCGCGGCGATCATACGGGCGACCTGCAACTACTTCGGCATCACCGAAGCCGATCTTTTGGGCAGAAACAAGAAGCAGGATTTTGTGCGCGCACGGCAGATCTGTACCTACCTGATGTGCGATATGCTCACCCTGCCCCTCGTTTCGGTGGGAAAAGTGATGGGCGGGAAGGATCATTCCACCGTCATCTACGCGAGGGACAAGATCGCCGAACTCATGCGCGTGAACGACAAGATCTTGAAGGACGTCAACGACATCAAGAGCAGTGTTCTAAGGCAATGACATCGAGCCGAAGAGGAGGGATCCGCGCGACATCGGGATCTCTTCCTTTTTTTGCAAAAATTAAGGGTAATTATGGACGAATTCTATGAAGGGAACTGCGACGCCGTCGTCATCGGCGCGGGTCATGCGGGCGTCGAAGCGGCGCTCGCCCTCGCCCGCACGGGGCAGAAGACGGTCGTCTTGACCCTCAATCTCGACAGCATCGGGTTCATGCCGTGCAGTCCCTCCGTCGGCGGAACGGCGAAGGGACATTTGGTACGGGAGATCGACGCGCTCGGCGGCGAAATGGGGCTCGCCGCCGACCGCTGTGCACTGCAATATCGGATGCTCAACGAAGGCAAGGGCGCGGCGGTGCAGTCTCTGCGCGCACAGGTCGATAAAAACCGCTATCACACCGAGATGAAGCGGGTGCTCGAGCACACGGAAAACCTCCGCATCTTACAGGGAGAAGCGGCGGAGATCCTCGTCGAAGGGGGGAGAGCCGTCGGCGTCAAGACGGCTTACGGCGGCGTGATCGCGTGCAGAGCGGTCGTCGTGGCGACGGGCGTCTACCTCGGCGCACGCACGATCACGGGCACCCATGTCCGCGAAGCGGGCCCCAACGGCTTCGAGAGAGCGACCCTTCTCACCCAAAATCTCATCCAACTCGGGTTCCGCGTGCGGCGCTTCAAGACGGGGACGCCCGCCCGTCTCGACGGCCGTACGGTCGATTACTCCGCGCTCACTCTCCAGCCCGCGGAGAAGACGATCCCCTTCTCCTTTTTGAATGACGGCGCCGCGGGGGATACGCCCTGCTATCTCGCCTACACCAACGCCGGGACCCACCGCGTCATTCTCGACCATCTCGACCGCGCCCCCCTCTACAACGGGCAGATCTCCTCGGCGGGGCCCCGCTATTGCCCCTCGATCGAGACAAAAGTCGTGCGGTTTTCCGATAAGGAGCGGCATCAGCTCTTTGTCGAACCGGAGGGAGCGGATACGACCGAGGTTTATGTGCAAGGTCTCTCCACGTCCCTCCCGCACGACCTGCAAAAGGAGATGTACCGCACCGTCAAGGGGCTCGAACACTGCGAGATCGTGCGCTACGCCTATGCCATCGAATACGACTGCATCGACAGTTTGGACCTTTCCCCCACCCTCGAATCCAAGGCGGTGAAGGGGGTCTACACGGCGGGGCAGATCAACGGGACGAGCGGCTACGAAGAGGCCGCCGCGCAAGGGATCATGGCGGGGCTCAACGCCTCCCTCGCCCTCCGCGGAATGCCCCCCCTCGTCTTGGGACGGGACGAGGCGTACATCGGCGTCCTCATCGACGACCTCGTCACGAAGGGGACCGACGAACCCTACCGCATGATGACCTCGCGCGCAGAGTTCCGCCTTCTCCTCCGTCAGGACAACGCCGACGCGCGCCTCACGCCCTTGGGATATGCGGCGGGGCTGGTCACCGAGGAGCGCTATCAACGGTTTTTGAGACGGAAGACGGAATTCGAGCATACCATGTCCGCGATGGAGGGCCGCGCAGACCATGCGCTCGCGGAGGAACTCGTAAGAGAACACGACGGCGGGACCCTGCTTTCTGGCGTGACGTACGCCGATCTTCTGCGCCGCGGGATCCCCGCCGAAGCGCTCAGGCGGTTTGAGCCCTTCCGCACGGTCCCCCAAGATATTTTGAGCCGCTGTGAAACGGAGATCCGCTATGCGGGCTATCTCAAACGGAGCGAAGAGGAGATCGCCCGCATGAAAAAGATGGAGGCGACCCTTCTTCCCGGGGACCTCGACTATCTCTCCATTTCGGGGCTCCGCCTCGAAGCGCGGGAGAAGCTCGACCGAATCCGCCCCATGAGCCTTGCGCAGGCGGCGCGCGTCTCGGGGGTCTCTCCCGCGGACATCGCCGTGCTCATGATCTATCTCGGCACGAAAAAGTGACAGGTACATTGTCTTTGCCGCGCGGAAATTTGTCGGACTCCTGTTGACAATCGGCGCGGGAAGGATTATCATATGGATGAACCGTAACAATCGGATGGAGGAGAACGTGATGAAGTGCGTACATTGCGGGACGGAAAATCCCGAGGGCGCGGTCTTTTGCATGAATTGCGGCAAGCGGGCGGACGGAACGGTCCCCTGCCCCAAGTGCGGTGCGGTCAATCCCGCCGAAGCGAAGTTTTGCATCGCGTGCGGAGGCGCCCTCAACGAAGAGAAACCCGAAACGCCCGCAGAGGCGCCCGAAACGACCGTAACAACCGAAACAACCGAAGAGACGCCCGTAACAACCGAAACAACCGAAGAGACGCCCGCAGAGACGTCCGAGCCCAAGAAGACGCGCTCCGTTTGGGAATGGCTGCGGCTTGCGGGAGGTCTTTCGGCGGTCGCGGCGGCGGTCTTTTCGCTCATCTTCGTATTTTGTATCGGCGTGACTGCCAACGCTTCGGTCACGGGCGGGGGGAGCGTCACGGGGCAGACATCCTACCTCTACCGCTACTTTTATACCGAATACAGAGAGATCGGGGAGACGTTGGGCTTGGCGGGGAACAGTTACTCGGGCTCGCTCGCCGTTTCCCTCTACATTCCCGCCGCGCTGAAAACGCTGGTTGCGGTAGCCGCGCTCGTCGCCGTGCCCACGCTTGCGGCGATCTCGATCGTGCGCTGTGTGCGCTCCTTACGGGGTATGAAAGGAAATCAGACCTTTTTGCCCCCTGCCATGTCCGCGTTCGGCGTTTACTTGATCGCTTCCTGCCTTCTTCTCGCGCTCAATGCGTGCTCCGTCTCCGCGACGAGCTACGGCGTCCGCGTCAGTGCAAACGCTTCTCTAAATGGCGCCACGATCGCGGGGACCGTGCTCGGCGGGATCTTCCTCTTTGCGGGCGCGGGTCTGCTCCTCGCCTCGAAGGGAAAAGAGATCCTCGCCTTCCGTCCCCTCGTATGCAAGGGCATCTTCCTCGGCGCCTGCGTTCTTACCGCGATCGCCCTCTCCTTTGCCGTCTCGGGCGGGATGAGCGTCTCCCATACGGAAGGTTCGATCACGGCGTCCGCCGGCTACTTTTTGCCGTTACAGTTCCAAGCGGACCCCCAGCCCTTCTCGCCCGCGATCATTGTCTTTCTCATCTCGCTTTTGAGCCAGACTGCGGGGATCATCCTTCTCGGGTTCCTTCTCGTCCGCCTCGCGGAAACCCTCTCGGGGAGAAGGCGCGCCGTCCTTCCCCTTGCGATCTCCGCGGCAGTCTGTGCGCTCGTCTACCTCGTCTCGACCGTCCTCTTGGGGAATTTGTTCATCGATTTTTCCGCGATCGCGGATCTCGGGGAGAGGGTCCGCTTCACCTACCCCATGCCGATCGTACTCTTCGTGTTCAGCCTTCTCCTGCTCGGCGCGACGATCGCGGGGCGTATCCTCGGAAAAGAACGCCGCACATCGTAACGATCGATAGCCAAATGTCGTAACGATCAAACGTAAATACGGGCGCGCCCGCGAACGATGTTCGCGGGCGCGCCCTTCTTTTTGCAATCCCCTTTGGTCAGTGCGCGAACTGCGCTTCGTAGAGCTGTTTATAAAACCCGCCCTTTGCGAGCAGTTCCTCGTGCGTTCCCCGCTCGACGATCTTGCCCGCGTTCATCACGAGGATGAGGTCGGACGAGCGGATGGTGGAGAGCCTGTGGGCGACGACAAAGCACGTCCGTCCCTTCATGAGCTCCGCGAACGCCTCCTGTACCAACTTCTCGGTGCGGGTGTCGATGTTGGACGTCGCCTCGTCGAGAATGAGCATGGGCGGGCGGCACAGCATGACCCGCGCAATGCAGAGGAGCTGTTTCTGCCCCGCGGAGAGCGACCCCTCCTCGCCGAGCACGGTATCGTACCCTTCGGGAAGACGTTGGATAAAGGCGTGCGCCTTCGCCGTCTTGGAAGCCTCGATCATCTCCTCCTCGGTGCAGTCGGGTCTGCCCATGGTGAGATTTTCACGCACGGTCGCCGTTTTGAGCCAGCTCTCTTGCAGTACCATGCCGTAATTTTCGCGCAGGGACTTCCGCGTGACGGTGCGGATGTCCGTCCCGTCCACATAGATCGCGCCCTCCTGCACGTCGTAAAACCGCATCAAGAGGTTGACGAGGGTCGTCTTGCCGCAACCCGTCGGCCCCACGATTGCAACCCGCATCCCCGCCTTCACGCCGAGGCTGAAATCCTTGATGAGCTCGCGCGCGGGATCGTAGGAAAAGGCGACGCCCTCCAAGGCGACCTCCCCCTTCACCTCTTTCAGGGAAGGGCGGTCTTCGTCGGAAGGTTCCTCCTCTTCGGCGATGAGCCCGAGGATCCTTCCCGCGCAGGCGAGAGCGTTTTGGAATTCCGCCGCGACCTCCGAGATCTCGTTGAACGGCTTGGTGTATTGGTTGGCGTAGCTTAAAAAGGTCGTGAGACGTCCGACGGTAAACGGGGCACCCATGCCCGCGGTGGAGATCGCCAAAAGCCCTCCCGTGAGGGCGACGGCGGCATAGACGAGGGCGTTGACGAACCGCGTGGTCGGGTTGGTCGTCGAAGCGAAAAACACGGCGCGGAGGGAGGCTTTGCGGAGCGCTTCGTTCTTTTCGTCGAAGAGGCGGGCGGTCTCCTCTTCGCGGGAGAACGCCTTCACCACTTTGAGACCTGCGATCATTTCGTCGGCAAACGCCGTCTCCTCGGCGCGCGCCTCCGTCTGCGTGCGGAACGTCTTATAGGTGCGCGAAGAGATGAACCGCGCCACGAAGAAGGAGAGGGGCGTGATACAGAAGACGACGAGCGCGACTTCCCAGCGGATGGCGAGCATGATGCCGAGCACGCCGCCGATCGTCAGAACCCCCGTGAAAAGCTGCGTAAAGCCCAAAAGGAGCCCGTCGGAGACCTGCTCCGCGTCGGAGACGATCACACTCGCGACGTCGCCGAAGGCGCGACCGTCGAGATAGCTGAGCGGCAGAACGCTGAGCTTCGCAAAGGTATCCCGCCGCATATCGGCGAGGACGCGGTAAGCGATCTTGTTGTTGAGCAGGCTCATGATCCATTGGAAGACCGCCGCCGCCAAAGAGACCGACCCGATCGCGATGAGGTGGATCTTCAAATGCGCCCAATCGACGGTCTCGCCGATGCAGTCGATCGCCTTGCCCGCGAAAAAGGGCGCGAGCAACTGCCCCGCGACGACGGCGAGCGCACAGAAGAGAGCCGCCGCGAGCATGGGCGCATGGGGACGGAGATAGCGGAGGATCCCGCGGAATGCCGCGCGCTTCGTCATACCTGCACCTCCGTCTGCGATCCATAGATCTCGCGATAGAGCGGACAACGCTCCATGAGCTCATCGTGGGTACCCATGTCCGCGATCCGCCCCTCGTCGAGCACTAAGATCTTGTCCGCGTCCATCACTGCGGCGACCCGCTGCGAGACGATCAGCACCGTACAGCCGAGGTGTTTTAAGGAAGCCCTCAGGCGCGCGTCCGTCGCATAGTCGAGCGCGGAGGCGGAATCGTCGAGGATGAGGATCTCGGGCTTTTTGACGAGGGCGCGGGCGATGGTGAGACGTTGGCGCTGTCCGCCCGAGAAATTTCTGCCCTCTTGGGCGACTTCGGCTCCGAGCCCGCCCTTCGCCTCCAAAATGTCTCCCGCTTGCGCGAGCGCGGCGGCTTCTTCGAGCTCGCGGTCGGTGGCGTCGGGGGCCCCCCAGCGGAGATTGGAGGCGATCGTCCCGCGGAACAGGGTCACCTTTTGGGGTACGACGCCCACGCGCGCACGGAGTTCGGCTACGGGGATCTCCCCAAGCGGACGGCCGCCGAGACGGACCGTCCCCTCCGTCGCCTCATAGAAGCGGGGGATGAGGTTGACGAGGGTGGTCTTCCCCGAACCCGTACCGCCGAGAATGCCGACCGTCTCCCCCTCCGCCGCGATAAACGTGATGTCGCTCAAAGTCGGCGCGCCGCCTTTTTCGTAGGTGAACGAGACGTGTTCAAAGGAAAGCCCGCTACCATGTCCGCGATCGGGGCTTCCGCCGCCCGCGTCCTCCCCCTCCGTATCGAGGACAACGCCGATCCGTTTCGCACAGGAGACCGTCTTGGTCAGCGTCACGATGAGATTGGCGAATTTGACGAGTTCGACGAGGATGAGCGAAAGATAACTATATAGTGCGAGGACGTCGCCCTGCCCGATCTTGCCGCCGCCCGCCCGAACGGCGCCCACGGCGATGAGCGCGACGACGGCGAGTTCGACGAGCAAAAAGGTGAGCGGCGCGGTGACCGAAGCGATCCTGCCCACCCTCACCTGCGCCCGTTCGAGGGCGGAATTCTTTTGGGAAAACGCCGCTTTTTCCTCCTCTTCGAGGCGGAAAGCGCGGATCACGCGCACGCCCGTCAAATTCTCGCGCGTGGAGAGATAGACGCCGTCTACCTTCTCCTGCACCGCACGGTAGCGGGGTACGCACACCTTCATGACGAGGAAAATGACCGCAAAGAGGAAGGGAATGAGGGCGACGAAGACGAGCGCGGTCCGTACATCCACCGTAAACGCGAGCGCCGTGGCGCCGAATACGACGATGGGCGAACGGAGCAGGATCCTGAGCGTCATGTTGACGCCCGTCTGCACCTGATTGACGTCGCTCGTCATACGGGTGAGCATCGACGAGGTACCCATGCCGTCGATCTGGGTGTAAGAAAAGCTCTCGAGCTTGCGGAAGAGGCGGCTTCTCAGCTCGGCGGAAGTCCCCACGGCGGCCTTTGCCGCGAAGTACTGCGCGGTGAGGGCGAACGCGACCCCGAGCGCCGCAAACGCCGCGAGCAGGAGCACCGCATGGACGATGAACATCTTGTCTCCCTGCGCGATGCCGACGTCTACGATCTTTGCGATCACGAGGGGCACGACGAGCTCCATCGACGCTTCGCACAGTTTGAAAAGAGGCGACAAAATCGCCTCGATCCGATACCGTTTCAAACAGGCAAAGAGATGTTTCATTACAGCCTCACGACGAAGAGATAGACGTAATACCCGAGAAAGGAGAGTAGCATGACCGCGCCCGCGATCTTACCGAGTTTGCGGCGGAACAATAGGGCGAGCGCAAAAAGGAGGACCGCCGCCCCCAAAGCGACGAGGGCGTCCACCAAATTACTGCCGTAGTTGAAGGTGAGCGGGTAGAAGAGGGAAGCGATCCCCGCGACCATGAAGATATTAAAGATGTTACTGCCGACGATGTTGCCCACGGCGATGTCCGTCTCGCCCTTGTGCGCGGCGACCACGGAGGTGACGAGTTCGGGGAGCGAAGTGCCGATGGCGACGACGGTCAGCCCGATGATGTCCTCCCCGGCTCCCAGCGCGCGGGCGATGTAGCGGGCGCCCTCGACGAGGAGCGTCCCCCCGCCGACCACCATGCCAAGCCCGATCACCGTCAAGACGATGAGAAACGCGAGACGCTGTTCCCATTCGTAGAACTTGCGGGCGAGTTTTCCTTTGGGCGGGTCCCTTTCCGCCATCTCCGCCTCCGCCGCCTCCGAAGCGGAACGGTCCTTCCGCGCACGGCGGAAGAGCAACGTAAGATAGAGGGCAAAGACGGCGAGCAGGGTGAGCCCGTCCCACCACGATAGGGCGCGTCCCCATGCCCCAAGCCCCACGGCGAGCGCGGAGGCGATAAGGAGAAACGGCAGGTCTAGCACGATGGACTCCCGCCGCACGGGCAGGGTGTGGATGAGCGACGAAAACCCGAGAATGAGCAGGATATTGACGATGTTACTGCCGAACACGTTGCCGAGCGAGATGTCCGTCGAACGGCGGATGGCGGAGGCGACCGAGACGGCGAGCTCGGGAGCGCTTGTCCCGAAGGCGACGACCGTAAGCCCGATCACGAGCGCGGGGACTTTGCACTTTTTCGCGATCCCCGCGGCGCCCTCCACGAACCAATCCGCCCCCTTCACGAGCAGGGCGAACCCGACGATCAATAAAAAGATCCAAAGATACAGCATAGTTTCCTCTCTGTTTCTTCGGAAGTCTTGTCATTCTGAATGAACCGCCGCGACACGCCAAAGGCGGGGTATGTTGCCGCTGCGCCGAGGACTACTCCCTCCCGACCCTAAAACTCTAACACATCCGCGGGGAATTGTCAAGCAAAGAGGGCGCGCCGCGCAAATTTTAAGGAGTCGGCGACCTCATAAAATGCCTTCGAGCAAGATCTTTACGCCGACGGCAATGAGTACGATCCCGCCCAAAAGCTCGGCTTTCCCGCTCAGACCGTCGCCCGCCTTCTTTCCCAAACAGACGGCGGGGACTACGAGCGCAAACGTGACAACGCCGATCAAAAATGAACACCATTCCACGGACATGGGTAGCCCGACCGTGGTCTCCGTCGCCAAAAACGTGACGCCGACGGCGAGCGCGTCGATGCTCGTCGCGATCCCCTGCAACAAGATCTTTCCCGCTCCGACCGGCCTCGGCGCCTCGCTCTTTTTCCGCTCCGCCGCGCCGAGGATGGCTTTCCCGCCGATGAACAAGAGGAGCGCGAAGGAGAGCCACGGCGCGATCTTTGCGACGGCGGAAACGAACGCCCCGCCCGCGTAATAGCCGAAAACGGGCATGAGGAGCTGCATCGTGCCGAACATCAGCGCGATGAAAAGCGTCTTCCCCGCAGGCATCCGCGGTTCCGCCATTCCGTCCGTCATGCCGACGGCAACGGCGTCCATTGCGAGCGCCGCCCCCACGAGCAGGACTTCCCAGATCTCCATGGTCTCCTCCTTCGCCGATAAAAAAAGACTCACGCACGAAACTATCGTGCATAAGTCTCACCGTTTCATGCGGCGCCCGCGAAATTTCGCAGAATGTGGACGCCGCCGCCCGCCTGTGCGGACCGATTACTCCCCTATGACCCTTTCATTGTACCCCATTGCTTCGGGTTTGTCAACCTATTTTATGAAGAAACACATTTTCTGATGATCTCGCGGGCGCGGTTTACGGGGACGGGCGCGGTCTGGCGGGTACAATTCTCCGTTTTGAGGACGACGCCCTCCGCCTCGCCCTCTCCGAAGGGGACGACAACCCGCTCCCCCGCAGAGACCGAAAAGGGCGCAAGATACCACCGCGGCGAGCCCGCCGCCTCCACTTTCGCAAACGTATACACCGTGCCGTCGGCGAGAACGCCGCCGCTCATCGAATGGATCATATCGCCTCCTTAAAAGAGCGGCGCGAAGATCTTCGCGACTTCGCAGATCCAGCGCCATACCACGCTTCGCTTGGCGTCCTCCTGCGTCTGTAAGGCGGAGACCGAAAACGTGCGCACCATGTCCGCCTTCATCGCCTTCAAAGCCTCCGTCTTGTACATCAGAACGGCGTCCTCGAAGTGATAGAGGAAGGAGCGGTAATCGAGGTTGATCGTGCCGACCACGCCGATCTCGTCGTCCGCGATCATGCCCTTCGCGTGGACGAACCCGGGCGTGAATTCGTATACTTTCACGCCGCCCTTGATGAGCGCCGCGTAGTTGGAACGGGTCAGGGCGAACGCGATCTTCTTATCGGGAATGTGGGGGGTCATCACGCGGACGTCCACGCCCCGCTTTGCCGCCGAGATCATCGCCTGCCTGAGGCGGTAATCGATGATGAGGTAGGGCGTCGTGAGCCAGACGTAATGCCGCGCCCCCGATAGGATGTTGACGTAGACGTCCTCCCCGAGATGGCGGTCGTACAGGGGAGAGGGTCCGTCCCCGTAGGGCTGGACGAATCCCTGCCCGACGAAGGGCTCGACGCGCGCGGGAAGGTAGCGGCCGAAGTCCTCGGAGGTGCGCTTTTGCAGATCGAAGAGGCGCAAAAACATGAAGAGCAGGCCGCGTACGCCCTCCCCCTCGAGGCGGACGGCGGTATCCTTCCATTCGCCGAAGGGTTTGACTTCGCCGATGTACTCGTCGGCAAGGTTGAGCCCGCCCGTGTAGCCGACCGTGCCGTCGATGACGACGATCTTGCGGTGGTCGCGGTTGTTGTGGACGTTGGAGACCACGGGCACGAAGGGGTTGAACTTCACGCAGTCGATCCCCTTTTCGCGGAGCTGTTTGTAGTAGTTGAAGCGAAGGCGGCTCATACAGCCGATGTCGTCGTACATGACGCGCACTTCCACGCCCTCTTTCACCTTCCTCTCCAAAACGGCGAGGATGCTATCCCACATCTTGCCCTTTTCGATGATGAAGAATTCGAGGAAGATGTAGCTCTTGGCGCGGTCGAGGTCGTGCAAAAGACGGGAAAGATAGGCGGCCCCAGAGGGGAAGTATTCGGTATAGGTATTGGGATAGAGCACGGCGGACGGGTTGGAAGTGGAAAGCGCTTCGCTCACTTGCGCCCAGTGCCCCATCTCGATGAAGGCGATCTCCTTGGGCACGCGCGGCGTCTCGTAGGGAAGCGCGCGCTCCCTGATCTCCCTATGCAGAAGGCGGGACTTCTTGGAGGGACGGTGCCACGAAAAGACGAGATAGATTGCAACGCCGAAGATCTGCAAGACGATGATGCAGATGATCCACGGGATCTTTGTCTCGGGCACCATGTCGCGGTTGGCGGCGTGGAGTACGGTCACGACGACCAAGATCCACGAGAGGACGTTGAATGCAACGCCGAGATATTTCCCCGTGTTCGGATAGAAGTGTGCGACGACGCGGTCGGTCGCATAGATCCCGAAGAGCACGGTCAAAACAAAGACGACAAAGAGGGAGATGATGGTCAGCGCGACCAAAGAAAAGCGGCTGAAGATCTTTTTGAAAATCCGTTTCACGAAAGCCTCCGATAAACCGTACAACCGCAGGGAGCGGTTTCACTCTCATAGCTCCCCGAAAGCGCAAGATCGGCGCGCGGGGTGTGCAGGATCCGCCAGCCGCTCCCCGTGAACGCCTCGGGGTCGATGTTTGCGGGATCCATGCCGCAACAGTCGATCTCTTCCACCGCGGGCGCGCCCAAAAAACAATAGGCGGCGAGCGACCCGCCCGTAACTTTCACCCGTTTCAAACCCGCGGGAACGCCGCATTCCTCATCGAAGAGCGCGGAAAATTCCACCCATGCGCCTCCCCGAAGGTCGGGGGAAGCTCCCACAAAGGCGAGGGTGAGCGAGGTCAGCTCCTTGCAGGGGGCGAGGGCGCCGCGGTCGATAAAGTCCATGCCGAGAAGCGAGAGCTCTTTTGCTGCGGGAAGCGCCGCGACGAGACGGATCCCTTCCGCGCCGTCATAGTAGAGCGCGTCCCCTTCTGCGCGGTAGGGCGAAAACGCCGTGATCTTACCGACTTCGCTCCCCGCAAGATCCTCCGCTTTCACCGAAGCGGACGAGGTGATGACCAATTCCGAGGCACCCATGTCCGAAAGATACCCTTTCGGAAGGGCGCCGTCGAGCAGGACGACGCGGTCGGCGTTGGCACGGGTCATTCGTTCAAGCCGCACGCCGCCGTAGCGGAATTCCTCGCCCGCGTAGTAGCTTGTCCCGCCGAATGCACGGAAGAGCGCCGCCCGTTCGACGGAGTTGAGCCCGTCCGTTCTGAGCGCATAGAGATCGGCGAACGGCCCGTCCGAGAGCAAGCCGTAGGCGCGGGAGAAAGGTTCGCTCCCCGCGACCGCCCCGCGCTCTCCTTCGCGGTCGAGGTAGATGGTCTGCCCGTCCGTCCCGTCGAGCAGGGGATAGATCTCCGCAAAGCGCAGAAGTTCCACACCGCCCTCAAAGCGGCAAATGTACCCGAAATCGTTGGGGGAGACCGCCCTCGGCGGGGGAAGGAACAGCGAGCACACGCTCCCGGCTACGAGCAGGGAGAAAAGCACCCGCACGGCAATGTTTTTCAGCTTTCCCATGACAGTCTGTGCAAATCGCCCTCCGCCTGCAATCCTTCGAAACGGTTCTGCCGCAGTCCCTCATAGACCGCGACGGCGACGCAATTCGAGAGGTTGAGCGAGCGCCGCTCCCCGCACATGGGAATGCGTACGCACTCCCGCCCGTGGGCGACGAGCAGCTCTTCATCGAGCCCCGCCGTCTCCTTCCCGAAAAACAGGACGCTCCCCTTGGGATACACGGCGTCGGCATAGCAAGTCTTCGCCTTGGTCGTAAAGAAAAAATAGGGCGGAGGCAGAAGGGCAAAGACTTCCGAGAGATCCTCGTGCACCTGAACGTCTACATACTGCCAATAGTCGAGACCGGCGCGCTTTAAGAATTTATCGGTAACTTCGAAGCCGAGAGGTTTTACGAGATGCAGTGAACATCCCGTGGCGGCGCAGGTACGGGCGATGTTCCCCGTGTTCTGCGGGATCTCGGGTTCGACCAAGACGACGTGAAACATACGACTATTGTAGTACAAAACCGTCAAATTTGCAAGTGATATTGGGGGAAAGTGCGCGCAAAAAAAAGAGAGAACGGAAATCTCTCTCCGTTCTCTCCCACAGGTTTCAGAGGTCGTCGGCGTCCTGTACGGGTTTTTCGGATCTGTCGTCCGCGTTGACCCCCGTATAACTGCCGAGAATATCGTCCTCCGAGCGCATCTTGGCGCCCCGTTTGAGGTTCTTCACGAGCAGTCCTTCGCGTTCTTGCCGCAGCCCTTACCGCCGCAGCTCTTCGTGTTTTTCACGTTCTTCGCGGAAGAAGCGCCGCTCTTGTTCTGGGTGTTTTCGGTCTTATTCGTCGTCTTTCTCATAAATTCTCCTTTTTGAAGGGAAGATGCAGTTCGACTTCACCCTGCGAAGCTCCGCAGAGAGGGCAGATGTTCCATGCTTCCTTGGTGGTATGCATATAGCCGCACTCACTGCAGATCCACAGCATCGGGCGTTCCGCATGGTAGAGGGAGCCGTCCTTGAACGCCTCGAAGAGGTACTCGAAGATGATCCGATGGTTGACTTCCACCTTCGCGACCTGATCGAATTTGAGCGCGATTTGCTCAAACCCCTCCTCTCTTGCAATCTTCGAAAACCCGGGGTACAGGTTCTCGGCTTCGTCCTGTTCGTCGATTGCCGCAAAACGCAAATTGTCCTCAAGCGTTCCCGAATGGAAGGGAAACCCTGCGTCGATACGGATATCGTCTTGGCTTCCCGCATACTTGAGAATGGTCTCAAAGAATACCTTCGCGTGATTCGTCTCGTTCTTCGCGATCGTACGGATGGTATCCGCGAGGACCTCATAGCCCTGCTTCATCGCAGTTTTCGCCGTAAGTTGATAGCGCATTCCCGCCTGACATTCTCCCGCAAATCCTCTCGCGAGATTATGAAAGGTCTTGGTCTCGGTAAAATCCATGCTGTTCCTCCCTTACGCCGTTATCTTGTGCCGCGGAGAGGGAAAGTATACGCGGACGCAAAAAAAAGACGGCAAGCGCCCTTTTGCGGCGCCCTCCGCCCTTTCCGATGTTCTGATCCTGCTCTTTGCCCCGCTTTGCGCGGCAAAGTTACTTCGTCCCATAGAGACGGTCGCCCGCGTCGCCCAAGCCCGGGAGGATATACCCGTGTTCGTTGAGACAACGGTCGAGCGTGGAGACGTAGACCTTGACGTCGGGATGTTCCGCCGCGACTTTTTCGATGCCGTCCGGCGCGGCGATGATCGCCATGAACTTGATGTTGGTCGCTCCCCGCTTTTTGAGGGCGGTCAGGGCGTCGCACGCGGAGCCCCCCGTCGCCAGCATCGGGTCGAGGAGGTAGACCGTCTTATGGTCCACGCCGTCGGGCAGTTTGCAGTAGTATTCCTGCGGCTCGAGGGTCTCTTCGTCGCGGTACATCCCGATATGCCCCACGCGCGCGGTGGGGAACACTTTATGGACGCCGTTTACCATGCCCAGCCCCGCGCGGAGAATGGGCACGATCGCCACGCTCTCCTCGGGGATCCTGTACTGCACCGTCTTCTCGAGGGGAGTTGCGACCTCGACGGGCACGAGCTCGACGTCCCGCATACTCTCGTAGGTCATGAGCGTTGTGATCTCCTCGATCAGCTCGCGGAACTCCTTCATCCCCGTGTTTTTGTCCCGCAGAATGGAGACCTTATGGCGGATGAGCGGATGGTCGAACACAAAGACGTTGGGATACTGTTTCATTCTCTTCCTCCGTGGCCGCAGACGCAGCCGTTTGTACATTTTTGAGCCCCATATCGCGGACATGGGTGCCTCGTTTTCCGTCTGAACCTTACAAATCCCGTGCGATGAGATCCTTGACCGTCTCTGCGGCGAGGATCAGCCCCGCGGCGGCGGGCACGAACGCCGTGCTCCCCGGGACCTCCCGCCCGTTCTCTTTGCGCTCTCCGCCCTGCACGCGGCGGGGAGGCTCTTTGGAGTAGACGGTTTTCAGCCCCGCGATCCCCCGTTTTTTGAGCTCCCTTCTCATCACCCGCGCCAGCGGACAGACAGAAGTTTCGAAGATGTCGGCGACTTCGAGCATGGTCGGATCGGTCTTGTTTCCCGTCCCCATCGCGCTGATGATGGGAACGTTTTCGTCGCGCGCGGCTTCGGCGAGCGCGATCTTCGCCGTCACCGTATCGACGGCGTCGATGATGTAGTCGTACTCCGCAAAGGGGAACTCCGCCCTGTTCTCGGGCAGAAAGAACACGGGGTACGTCCGCACCGTGCACGCGGGATCGATCTCCGCGATCCGCTCCGCCGCCACTTCCGTCTTCTTCCGCCCGATCGTGCGCTCGGTGGCGAGGATCTGGCGGTTGAGATTGGAGAGGGAGACGCAGTCGCTGTCCACGAGGTCGAGCGCACCCACGCCCGATCGGGCGAGCGCCTCCGCCGCATAGCCGCCCACGCCGCCGAGCCCGAACACGGCAACGCGGCAACGGGCGAGCTTTTTGAGCGCGTCCTCGCCGAAGATCAAGGCAGTACGGGAAAATCGTTCCATAGCTTTATAGGATGTCGTGATCGACGGGGGTATAGAAGAGACGCCCGATGTCGTCTCCCGCGGCGAAGGAAAGAAGCCACATCAGTTTGCAGACGGTCGCCTCGAGCGTCATGCTCCGCGCCTCGAGGACCCCGAGGCCCTTCAACCTGCTCCCGACTTCGTACTTATCGAGCGCACTGCCCTCCCGCTCCACCTGCGTGGTGAAGACTACCGTCTTCCCCCTCTTCAAATAGGCGGAAAGCCGTGCCTCCCAACCGCCGTAAGCGGGAAGTCCGCCCGTGCCGAAGGATTCGATGACGAGCGCCCGCGCACGGCCGTCGAGGTAGTCGAAGACGTCCGAGGAGAGCCCTGGGATCAGTTTCAGGACGAAGACGTCCTCCGCAAGGCTGTGATAAAAGACGGGATCGCCCGTATACTTTTGCGGAATGTAGTAGAAGGGCTTCCCGTCGCGCACGGCGGCGACGTCTGGGAAATCGATGCTCGTGAAGGCGTTAAAACTGCGGGTTCTGGTCTTTTTGGCGCGGGTCCCGAGGATCACGCTCCCGTCGAAGACGATATGCACGCCCGAAGCGCCGTCGTCCGCACAGTAGGCGAAGGCGTCGGCGAGGTTCTTCCTTGCGTCGGTATCGCGGAGATACACCGATTTCTGGGAGCCCGTGAGGACGATGGGCTTCGCGCTGTTCTGGATGAGATAGGAGAGCGCGGCGGCGGTGTACGCCATCGTATCGGTGCCGTGGGTGATCACGAAGCCGTCGAATTCGCCGTACCGCTCCTCGATGATCCGCGCGATCTCCAGCCAATGGCGGGGAGAGACGTTGGTGGAATCCAAATTGAAGGGCTGTACTTCGAACGCCTCGGCGGTCTTTTCGATCTCGGGGACGCAGGCGAGCAATTCCTTGGGGCTGATTGCGGGCGCCAGCCCGTGTTTTGTGGGCTTGGAAGCGATCGTTCCGCCCGTTGCGATGAGTAATATCTTTTTCATTGCCGTCCGTTTTTGAAAGAGTGGGCGCGCCCCGCAAAGGGCTTGCCTTCTATACCCCGTACTGCGCGAGATAGTCCTTCATCGCGCCGAGGTACTCCCGTCCCGGGATCACGCCCTCCGCGATGGCGGCGATCACGTCCTCGATCGTCACGATGGAATAGACGGGGATCCCGTAGTTCTCGTATGCCTCCTCGACGGCGGAACGTACGCCCGTGCCCCGCTCGCGGCGGTCTACGGAGATCAGCATCGCCGAGACGCCGACGTCCGCCTCCGCCGAGAGTTTGGGCAGGATCTCGCGGAGCGCCTTGCCCGAGGTCATCACGTCCTCGATGATGCAGACTTTGTCGCCCCCATGTAAAGGGTAACCCACAAACAGACCGCCCTCGCCGTGGTCTTTGGTCTCCTTGCGGTCGAAACAGTAGCCGACGTCCACCCCCCTGCCCGCGAGCGCAATGGCGGTGGAGACGGCGAGCGGGATGCCCTTATAGGCGGGGCCGACCAGCGCGTCCGCCGAGACGCCGTGCTCCAAATAGCAGGCGGCGTAGTACTCCCCGAGACGGGCGATCTGCTTTCCCGTGCGGTATTTTCCCGTATTGATGAAGTAGGGCGCCTTTCTGCCGCTCTTCAAAGTGAATTCGCCGAAGAGCAGTACCCCGCTCTCGTACATAAACCGTATGAATTCCTGCTTATAATCCATGACCATTCCTCGCGTCCGCGCGCCCAAAGGCGCCGTTAATTCAACTTTAATGCCCCCGTGAGCTCCGAGACCCGCCCGACGCCGTGACGGTCGCACCAATCGTTCAGCCCGCCGATGATAGAGGGGCAGGCGAGCGTATCGGAGAAATTCTGCGTGCCGACCTGTACCGCCGCCGCGCCCGCCATGAAAAATTCCACGGCGTCCTCCGCGCAGGTGATCCCCCCCATTCCGACGACGGGGATCCGCACCGCCTTCGAGGCCTCGTATACCATGCGCACCGCGATGGGCTTGATCCCCGCGCCCGAAACGCCCCCCGTGTTGTTGGCGAGAACGGGACGGCGGCGCTCGATGTCGATCGCCATTCCCGTAAAGGTGTTGACGAGGGAAAGGGCGTCCGCCCCCCCCTCTTCCGCGGCGCGGGCGTTGGCGGGAATGCTCTCAACGTTGGGGGAGAGTTTTACGATGAGCGGCGTCTTTTTGAGGGCTCCCTTTGAGACATGGGTGACCTCTTTCACGTCTTGGGGGCGGATCCCGAACGCCATTCCGCCGCATTTGACGTTGGGGCAGGAGATGTTGAGCTCGATGAGATCGACGAGCCCGTCCAGCCGCGCGCAGATCGCTTCATAGTCCGCAAGGGTGCTCCCCGCGACGTTGGCGATCACCTTCGTCTTGCTTTTCAGCCACGGAAGGTCGTTTTCGATAAAGCGCTCCACGCCGGGATTTTGCAGACCGACGGCGTTTAGGATCACCCCGCGCGATTCCGCGATGCGGGGAGTGGGATTCCCCTGCCGCGGCTCGAGGGTCAGCCCCTTCGTCGCCACGGCGCCGAGCAAAGAGAGGTCGTATAGCTCCGCAAACTCCCTTCCGAACCCGAAGGTGCCCGAAGCGGGGATCACGGGATTTTTCAGTTTTACGCCCGCGAGCGTTACGCTTAAATCAGCCATTCGTCATATCCTCCGCGGTCCCCTTATAGTACGATCTTCGAGAGGTCGAAGACGGGTCCGTCCTTACAAACGCGGGCATGGGTGCCGTCGTTTTTGTCACACACGCAGACGAGGCAGGCTCCGATCCCGCAGCCCATGCGCTCTTCGAGGGAGGCGTAAGCGGGGATCCCGCGCCCCGAAAGGGCGCTTTTGAGCGCGCGGAGCATGGGGACGGGGCCGCACGAGAGCACGACGTCGGGCGCAATTTTATCGATCTCGTCCATGAACGCCTGCACCGAAGTGCCGCGTCTGCCCAAAGAGCCGTCGTCCGTCGAGATGACGAGGGACTTCCCCCGCCTCAGTTCGTATTCCATGCACACCGCCGCGCGGCTTCGGAACCCCATATAGGCGTAGATCTCCTTTTCGGCGCAGTAGGCGCGGATGACGGAGACGAGCGGGAAGATCCCCACGCCGCCGCCCACGACGGCGACCCGCTTTTGGCCGGCGCCCACTTCGAAGCCGTTGCCGAGGGGGAGGAGGACGGAGATATGCTCGCGCGGTTTATAGGTCTCGGCGAGGGTGCGGGTACCCGCGCCCTTGATCTGATAACAGACGGTGACGCGGTTTCCCTCCGCCTTGCAGATGGCGATGGGACGGCGGAGCGGGAAGCCGTTGACGCCGAGCATGGCGAACTGCCCGCACCTGACTGGCACGGGTTCCTCCGTCGCAAAGGTGAGCGAATAGATGTTTTCGGCGATCCGGACATTTTCCAGAACGAGCGCATTCAGTTCACGCATGGATCTCCCCTAAGACGCGCCTTAGATCCTCTTTCATTTCGAGACAGGCGGCGCGGGCGGCTTCATCGTACCTTCCGCCCGATTTTTTGTAAGCCAAAAGGATGCCGCGGGAATTGTTGACGATCCCGCCCATCCCTCCTTCGAAGAAGCAATTCTTCAACATTTCGGCGTTTCCGCCCTGCGCGCCGTAACCGGGCACGAGGAAGAAGGTATGGGGAAGACGGGCGCGGAGGATCTTCGCTTCCGCGGGATGGGTCGCGCCGACGACGGCGCCCACGCGGGAAAAACCGTATTTGCCGCACGTCCCTTCCCCCCACTTTTCCGCCATGTCTCCCATACATTCATAGACGGTACGCCCGTCCGCGAGCCGAAGGTCTTGAAGTTCGCCCGACGAGGGATTGCTCGTCTTGACGAGGACGAAGATCCCGCGGTCATACGCCTTGCACGCCTCGGTAAAGGGGGCAATTCCGTCCGTCCCGAGATAGCCGTTGACGGTGAGAAAATCGGCGGGAAAGGCCGCTTCTGCGCCCTCCGTCTTTGCGGGATCCCCCAAAAAAGCGGCGGCGTAGCGGGCGGCGGTCGCGCCGATGTCGTTGCGCTTTGCGTCGGCGATCACGGCGAGCCCCTGCGCCTTCGCATAGGCGCAAGTGCGCGCAAAACAGCCGATCCCCGCGGCGCCGAGCGTCTCGTAATAGGCGATCTGGACCTTAACGGCGGGTACCATGTCCGCGGTCGCGTCGATAATTCCGCGGTTGAACGCAAAGATCGCCTCCGCAATTTCTTCCGCGCCCGAAGCCTGCATTTCCTCGGGAAGGTACTCGGGCGCCGTATCCAAACCCACGCAGACGGGGTTCTGCTTTTCGATGATTTTTTCGATGAGGGTATCGACGATCATAACTCCTCCCGATACTTGATCTCTCCGTCTACGACGGTCATCTTCACTCTGCCGTAGACCTCTCTGCCGCCGAAGGGGGTATTCTTCCCCTTGGAGACGAACTTCGCGGGATCGACGGTCCACTTCTCGCCAAGATCGGCGATGGTGAGGTCGGCGGGCATTCCTTCGGCGATCCTTCCGCCCTCGAGCCCGAGGATCCGCGCGGGTGCGGCGCTCATCTTTTCGGCGAGCCCGCAAATCGTCAGCACGTTCTTCTTCACGAGCTCGGTGTAGGAGAGGGCAAAGCTCGTCTCCAACCCGCTGATGCCGAACGCCGCGTAAGCGAACTCCACGTTCTTGTCGTCCTCATGGTGGGGGGCATGGTCGGTGACGATGCAGTCGATCGTGCCGTCTTTGAGCCCTTCGGCGACGGCGAGACGGTCCCGCTCTTCGCGGAGGGGCGGGTTGACCTTGGCGTTGGGGTCGAAATCCTTGATCGCCTCGTCGGTGAGCGTGAAATAGTGGGGGCAGGTCTCGGCGGTCACCGCAACGCCGCGCGCCTTCGCCTCGCGGATGAGCTGTACGCCGCTGTACGTCGAGACATGGCAGATATGGACGGGCAAGCCGAGGCTCTCGGCGAGGCAGATCTCGCGGGCGATGACAATGTCCTCCGCCGCGCGGACGGAGCCCTTTAAGCCCGTGAGCGTCGAGTAATATCCCTCGTGGACGACGCCGCCGTCCACCAGAGAGGCGTCCTCGCAGTGGCAGAGGCATTTGAGAGAGAAATCGCTCGCATACAGCATGGCGTTCGCCATCAGTTTGGTGTTGGCGACCGTCTTCCCGTCCTCCGAGAGGGCGACGACGCCCGCCGCCTTCATGCCGCCGATCGCGGATAAGGTCTCCCCCCGCTGACCCTCGGTGATCGCGCCGATCGGGTGGATCTTCGCGAGCCCGGCTTCCTTCCCCCGCATGACGACGTACCGCGCGACGACCTTGTTGTCGATGACGGGCTTGGTGTTGGGCATACAGCAAATTTGCGTAAATCCGCCCTTGACCGCGGACATACTGCCCGTCTCGATGGTCTCCTTATACTCGAATCCCGGCTCGCGGAGATGGACGTGCATATCGATGAACCCCGGAAAGACCGTGAGCCCCGTGCAATCGATAAAAGGGCCTCCCCCTTCGCCCGCGCCGAGGATCTTGGCGATCTTTCCCCCCTCGACGAGGAGATCGGCGCGCCTTACGCCGTCTTCGAAGACGACGTCCGCATTCTTAAAGATCATAGCCATCCTCCCTTGTGATGAGCTTGAGGACCGCCATCCGCACGGCGACGCCCGAAAGGACTTGGTCCTCGATCCTGCTTTGCGCGCCGTCGATGACGGCGCTCGTGAGTTCCACGCCGCGGTTGACGGGCCCCGGGTGCATGACGAGCGCGCCCTGCTTGGCGTAGGACAAGATCCTGCTGTCTACGCCGTAATACCGCGCGTACTCCCCGAGGGAGGGGAAATTGCCCGCCTTCTGCCGCTCGAGCTGGATGCGCAGCCCCATGACGACGTCGGCGCCCTCCACCGCCTCCTCGCGGGAGGAACAGATCCGCGCGCCGAGGGCGTCCATGCCCGCAGGCATGAGCGTGCGCGGCGCAAACAGCGAGACCTCCGCCCCGAGTTTGGTCAGCCCGTAGAGATTGCTCTTTGCCACCCGCGAATGGCGGATGTCCCCCAAGATCGCGACCTTTTTCCCCGCGATCGTGCCGAGATGCTCCCGCATGGTGAGCATATCGAGGAGGGCCTGCGTGGGATGTTCGGTCATCCCGTCGCCCGCGTTGACGACGTGTGCGCGCACCGTGTCGGCGAGCAGTTTGGGGGCTCCCCCCGCGGGATGGCGGATGACGATGACGTCGCACCGCATGGCGTCGAGCGTCTTGCCCGTATCGACCAGCGTCTCTCCCTTTTGGACGGAAGAGGTGGAGACGCCGAGGTTGACGACGGTCGCCCCCAACTTCTTGGCGGCGAGCTCGAAGGAACAGCGGGTGCGCGTGGAATTTTCGAAAAACAGCGTGAAGACGGACCTTCCCTTCAAATCGGAAAGGCTCCCGCCCCGTTTGAGGAGCGCCTTCATCCCGAGCCCGAGCGTGAGGATCTCGTCGATCTCCTCCCCCGAGAGCGGATAGAGCCCCAAGAGATCGTGCTTCATATCGCCTCGCATAAAGAAAAAGCCTTACAGCGATCGCCGCAAGACCCATGCGCGTTCAAAGTCCGCCTTGTCCCCTGTGCGACGCGCTTCTTTGCCTATTATACCATCCCGCCGCCCAAATGTAAAGCGTTTCAGAGAATGTCCGCAAGAGAAAATTTCAGCTTGTCGCAAGAGGTGAGATAGTACTCGATCCCCGCCTTTTCCGAGCGGAGCGGGAAATACCCGCTTCCGTGGAGATGCCCGAACACCGCCTTGTCTACCCCGTTCTCCTCGAAGAGTTCGGTAAAGAGGGTATCCTCCTTCTTCACGGAAAAGGGAGGGAAGTGGAGGAGCGCGATGAGGATATCCCCCTCCCGCCTCTGCTTTTTGACGTCCTGAAAGGCGAGACGGAAGCGTTCCGCCTCCCTGAGGTAGAGCTTTCTGTCCTGCTCCGAAAAATCCGAGCTCTGCGGGCAGACCCACCCGCGGGAGCCTGCAATGACAATGTTCCCGATGCGGACGCAGTCGTTTTGGAGGAAGCAAAATCCCGCGGGCGCCTGCTCCCTCAGACGGGTGATGCCGTTCCACCAATAGTCGTGATTGCCGCGGACGAGCACCTTCGTCCCCGGAAGATCGGCAAGGGTGGCGACGTCGTAGAGCCCCTCCTCGGGCTTCATGCCCCAAGAGATATCCCCGCCGAGAAGGACGATGTCCTCTTCGGAAACTTTGCCCATCCAATCGGCTCTGATCTTCCCGATGTGCCCCTCCCATTCGGCGCCGAAGACGTTCATCGGCTTTTGGGAAAGCCCCGAAAGATGGAGATCGCTGACCGCCCACACCTTGCTCATATCCCGATTATACCATGCGCTCACGAAAAAAGCAAACGCTTCCCGAAAAAAATCCCGCCGTGCACGGGTTGACGGCGCCGCAAAAAAATTTTATACTTAGGGTGAGTAAAACGTACTTCTTCCGCGTTGTATGATCGGAGGCTTCCATGACGGAGCGGCTGCTCGCTTGCTATCGGGAATATTGTTCGGGAGACAACGGCGCGCTCGAAGCCTTGGTCGGGCTCATGAGCGACGCCCTCGTCCGCTATGCCTGCAAGCTGGTCGATCCCGCCTCCGCCGAGGACGCCGCCGAAGACGCCTTCGTCGCACTCCTCTCGCGCAGACGGAAGTTTGCGGACGACGGGCATCTCAGGGCGTTCCTCTTCAAAGTCACGCGGGACCGTTGCTACGACGTCCTGCGCCGCCGCAAGAGGCTCTTGCCCTTCGAAGAGAATTACGCCGCGCCCTTCCCCTCTCATCCGCACGGCGAATTGTACAGGGCGCTCGGAGCTATCCGCGAGGACTACCGCGAAGCCGTCTATCTCGTCTATCTCGAGGGATTTTCGGCGGACGAATGCGCCGTCATTCTGAAACGGAGCAAAAAGCAGGTCTATAATCTCCTCGCGCGGGGAAAAGCCGCGCTCAGGAAACTTTTGAAGGAGGAAGTATGAGATCTTACCGCGAACGGACGGAGGACATCCGTCAAAAACTCAAACGCAAAAAGCGCGCACGGCGGGCGGCGATCGGGGGATGCACGGGAGCTTTGGGCGCCCTGTCCCTCTTCGCGCTCATCCTCTTCGTCCCCTATACGACGGGGGGCGCGCCCAACCTGTTCCAATACCGTGAAAGCGAGTATTACCCCGTGATCGAGCGGATCGCCGAATTGTCGTCGGACGACGTCGTCTATGAGAGCAATTTCGACCGCTGGGGCATCCGCGATCTCTTCGGGGCGAAGGGCGAAACCGTAGCGGTTCCCGACTCTCCCGCCGTCAATGAAACGGAGGGCGCGGGCGGATACCGCGAGGTGACCGATCTCCAGACGGAGGGCGTCATCGAGGGCGACCTCTTCAAGCGCTCCGAACATTATCTCTTCTATCTCTCCTGCCGCATGGAACAGCGCAGCTTAGACGGGCAGACCTTCAAATCGGCTTACGCGCGCGACCTTGTCCCCCGCATCGGACTGAGCCTCGGCGTCTATTCCGTCGCGCAGGAGGAGAGCCGTCTTCTCTCCGAGCTCGCTTTGCCCGCCGCGGAGGGGTTTGTCTTTGGCAGTGACAGCAAGGAGCGGGAGATGTATCTCTCCGAAGACTGCTCCGCCGTCACCGTCATCGTCCCCTGCTACGAGACCGCAACGGGGCTCAAATATACGGCAATCTATCGGGTTGACGTCAGCGATCCCTATACCATGTCCGCGGATCGGCCTCTCTTTCTCTCGGGCGACTATGTCACTTCCCGCATGAAGGACGGGCGGCTTCTGCTCGTCGATAACTTCGCCGTGTACCGCCCCGACTTCGACGAGGAACGGTCGTTCTTGCCCGCATTCGGGTACGCGGGGGAGATGGAAATCTTGCCCTTCGGGAACATCTATCTTCCCGAGCATTCGACGAGGGCGTGCTACACGGTGCTCGCCTGCGTCGGGGAGGACGGTCTGCTCTCCGCCGAGGCGCTCTTCTCCTTCTCGCAGGAGGTCTACGTCTCCCAAGACAGTCTCTTTGCCACCAACGCCTATACGGGCGAGGAGGGCGTCGTTTGCACCGAGATCGCGCGCGTCCTCTACGGCGACGGATTCGTCTTGGGCGGGAAGGCGGTCATCGAGGGCACGGTGCACGACCGCTATTCGATGGACGCCTACGACGGCTATCTGCGCGTGTTCGCCGACGCCCCCGCCGACTTCCGCAAGGGGCTTCAAGAGAACGTGAGCCTCTTCATCTTCGAGGAAGACACGATGGAGCTCGTCTCCTCCGTCGAGCGGTTCGCCCCCGACGGCGAGACGGTGCAGTCCGCCCGTTTCGACAAAAATTACGGCTATGTCTGCACCGCGCTGATCGTCAAGTTCACCGATCCCGTTTACTACTTTGACCTCTCAGACCCCACCCATGTCTCGAATAAGGACACGGGAACGATCTCGGGCTACTCCGCTTTCCTCACGAAATTCTCCCGCGGGACGCTGCTCGGGATCGGCTACGAAAACGACCGCGAATTCAAGCTCGAGCTCTATGGGGAGACCGAAACCGCCGTGGAGAGCGTTGCCGTCTTCGCCCGCGACGCCTACAACGTGCCGTCCGACTATAAGGCGTTCTTCATCGACCGTGAACACGGCTTGATCGGCGCCGCCGCCTGCTTCTTCGACGAAGAGGAGCAAATCTTCCGCAACGAATATCTCCTCTTCCTCTTCGACGGCTATGGGATCGACGTCGTGTGCCGTCTTGAAATGGAGGGCGAGCCTTCCGACGCGCGCGCCTTCTATGCGGACGGCTGTTTCTACATGGTCTCGGAGAAGGACTTCTACGCGGTCCCTCTCGGCTTATAAGAGTAAGACAAAAAACGCGGGGCGGCAAATTGCCGCCCCGTTTTTTCGTGATGCCGCTTATCTTTACGGTCACTTCTCCATCGCCGCGATCGCCTCTTTCAGCGACTTCACCCATCTGCCCACAAAAACGGCGTTGAGACGGAAGGCGTGCCCGTCGGTGTAGATCATCATCGAACGCGTAAGAAAGGGGATGCCCGCCTTTTCGACGGCGTAGATCTCCCCGAGCGGGATCTCGAAGGTGACGAGTTCGCCCGTCGTCAGTTCCGCTTCGAAGTGGAACCGCTCGTTCGTAAGGACGGCGTCGCCCTGTACGAAATGGTTGTAACCGCCCGTCATGCCGTAATCCATCATGCCCCTGCGGAGCACCGTCTCCTTCGCCCGCAGATGAAATTTCGCCTGTTTGCTCTTGCTCATCTCCCGCGCTTCCTCCTATCCCATGCGGCGCTTCATCTCCCGCCGAACGCTTCCTCCGCGATCGCCGAAATTTCCTCGGGCGTCTGCGCCTCGAAGAGACGGCGCTTGTAGGAGACAGACCGCGGCAGACCCTTGATGTAAAACGCCGCCATCTTCCGCATGAAGACCACGGCGAACCGTTCCCCGTAGAGGGAGACGGTCAGACCGAGCTCTTCGGTAAAGAGCGGAAAGAGTGCGGGCGGCTCCGTTTGGCAAATCTCCGCAAACACGCGGGGATTGTAGAGCGCGGCGCGCCCTACCATGACCGCGTCGGCGCCCGTCCGTTCGAGAATTTTGCGGTAATCGGAATCGTTCCACACGCCGCCGTTGGCGACCACGGGGATTTGTACCGCCGCCTTCGCCGCGGCGATCTCGGCGTAATCGCACGGCCCCGCGTAGATCTTATCGCGCGTTCTGCCGTGCACCGTGATCATGGAGGCGCCCGCCCCCTCGCACAGCTTCGCGAACTCCGCCGTGATCTTGCGGGCTCCGTCGATCCCCGTGCGGAATTTTACGGAGATCGGTTTCCCGCTCTTTGCGCACTCCGAGATGATCTTTTCTGCGAGGGGAAGATTTTCCATGAGGGCGTTGCCGTCCCCGTTGCGCAAGATCTTCTTCATCGGACAGCCCATGTTGATGTCGATGAGATCGAAGGGGGCGAGCTGTTCGCTCTCGCACGCCGCGCGCATGATCGCGGGATCGGAGCCGAAGATCTGCGCCGCTTTGGGGGACTCGTCCCCGCAGATTAGAAGTTTTTCCGTCTCTTCGCTCCCGTACGCCAAGCCCTTCGCGCTGACCATTTCGGTAAACGTAAGCCCCGCGCCGAGCCCCATGCACATCTTGCGGAAGGGATAGTTGGTATATCCCGCCATCGGAGCGAGGAAGACGTTGTTTGGGCATACCATGCCCGCGGCTTCAAACGTCGGAAGCATTTTTCGCCCTCTTATAATATTCGTCCTTCTCCTCGTTTGAGAGGGCGTTTACGTCCTTTCCTTCGGCGCGGACGAGGGTCTCGTAGGCGGTGTAGCGCCTCTGCATTTTTTTCACGGTATCGAGGAGCGCCTGCTCGCAGTCCGCCCCGACCGCTCTTCCCAGCTCCACCGCGCAGAACAGGACGTCTCCGAGCTCTTCCGCGACGGCGGCGCCGTCCCCGCTTTTGTACGCCTGCATGAGCTCGCCGTACTCCTCGCGGAATTTCCGTTCGAAGTTTTCGACGGTCGCGGCGTCCCAGCCCCCCTTCTCCATGCGCTTGGCGATCTTCTGCGCGCGCAAGAGGGCGGGGAAGCATTCTGGCACGTCGTTTACGGCGTCCGCATAGGTCGTCTGGTGCTTCTCGGTCATCTTGTTCTTTTCCCACACCGAGAGCGCGCCGTCCGCGCCCTGCGCCTTGTCCTGACCGAAGACATGGGTATGCCGTGTGATGAGTTTTTGGGAGACGCCCGTGATCATGTCGCCGACGGTGAACCCGCCGAGGTCCTCCTCGATGAGGGCGTGGAACGCCGCCTGCATCAGAACGTCCCCCGTCTCCTCGCACATCCGCCCGACGTCCTCTCGGTCGATGGCGTCCACGAGTTCATACGCCTCCTCGATGGCGTTGATCCGGATCGAGCGGTGGGTCTGGACCCTGTCCCACGGGCAGCCGTCGGGCGCGCGCAGACGCCTGAGAATGGCGATGAAGTCCTCGAAGGAAAATCTTTTCTTTTCGAGGAGGGGGACGTCGAAGAGCACGAGCCCGTCGAGCCCGCCGAAGCCTTGGAAGCGGTCCGCCTCATAGAGGGGGATCCGATGTTGGACGCCGCCGCAAACGAGAAGGGCGGGCGTCTCGTCCCCGAAGAGTTCCCCGAGGAGCAGTTTGACGTCCGAGACGTTGTCTGCGGTCAAATCGTACACGACGAGCGGGAGGACAAGTCTCTTCTCCGCAAGGGAAAACGCCGAGACCGCTTCGTACCCCTCGCTGAGGCGGGCGAGCCCGGCGAAATAGGAGGCTTTGGACTTGCCGTCCGCAAGTTCCGCCCCCTTGGAAAGCAGAAGGAGGGCCGCGGCGTCCTCCGCCGCACTGCCGTCGAAGCAGTAGCAGACCTTTTTCTCCTTCCCTCTGCGGCGCACCTCCGCCGCGATCTTTTTGGCGAGCGTATCGTAATTTCTGCTCTGCTCATAAAGCGCGTCCAACGTTTCGTAGGGGATCCCTTCGTCGTCAAGCGTCCGCGCCGCGGGCATTCCGCCCGTGCGGACGAGCACCTCGTCCGCCTCCGCAAGCGCTTTCCTCCCCCGCAATGTGAGGTCGCCCCTCTCCGTCCCAAGACTTACGATCGTGATCATAGCCCTTCTCCCGTCCTTTTTTTACAGTATAAACCAAATTCAGGAAAAAAGCAATCAAATAGCAGAAATTGGAAGCGATCGCCGCGCCCGCGATCCCGATCTTCGGGTCGGCGGCGAGGAAATATTGTAAGACGAGTTTGACGGCGACCGCCACCGCCATATTGTACGCCGCATATTTCGCCCTACCCATGCCTGTAAGACAAGCCGCCAAAACGTCGCAACCCGCCAAAAATACGGCGGAGACGGAGCTGATCTTCACGAGGCGGACGAGGAGGGCGGCGTCCTCCGAAGAGAGGCGGGGATAGAGGATCTTCACGGCGGACGGCGCGAAAAAATAGAGCCCCGCGGCGCAGGGGATTGAGACGCACAGCGAAACGCAGAGGGCAAACACCGCCCGCCGTCTTCCCTCGTTCTCTTGTCCCGTCGCAAACGCCGCCGAAACGCCCGGGATCACCGAAGCGGCGAGGCCGTAACAGACCGTCGCGGGGAGGGAGACGAGGGAGACCGCGCCCCCCGCGTAGAGCCCGTATAGGGAGACCGCGCGCGCCGAATAGCGGGAGATGAGACGGACGAGGATCACCGAATCCGCCGTCTGGGAAAAGGGGAGCAGGGCGGAAGCCGCCATCACGGGGAGCGCCGTCTCTAAGATCTCAATGCCGCTCCGCTTTCTCAAAAGAAGTTTGCCGTGCCGCTCGGCGCGGTAGCGGATGATAAGGTAGAAGAGGGCGAAGAGTTCGGAAATAGAGACCGCCGCAAGGGCGTAGAACGCCCCCCGCCCCGGGTCGTTCGCATAGCGGTACGCAAAAAACAGCCCCGCGCCCGCTTTGACGCTCTGCTCGATGAGTTCGGAGACCGCCGTGGGGACCATGTCGTGCTTCCCCTGAAAATATCCGCGCAGTACGGCGATGAGCGCCACGACCGCGACGGCGGGCGCAAGCGCGAGATAGCAGGGCAGAAGTTCCCCTTCCCCCTGCAATTTTTCCATCGGATAGGCGGCGAGCGCCATGATCAGCCCGCCCGAGATCCCCAAAAGGAGGAAGAGACGAAGGGCGCCGCGTACCGTCTCCCCGTTCTCTGCGCCGCGGGCGCGCTCGGCGGCGATGACGCGTGAAAACGCCGACGGGATCCCCGCCGACGAGAACGTGAGCATGACGACAAAGAGCGGATATGCCATCTGATAAAGCCCCATGCCGTAACTGCCGAGCAGTGCGGTCAGGGTGACGCGGTAGAGGGCGCCGATCCCCTTTGCGAGCATTCCGCCCGCTGTCAAAACGGCAACGCTCCTGAAAAACGCGGAGTGCTTCATATGTAACCGCGAACGAGCGCGGCTTTTTGGATTATTCGAACTGCCCCGCGATGATGTCCGCGGTGAGACGGGCGAGCTTGACCGCCGATCCCTCCATCACACAGCCTTCGTCCTTGGAGAGGAGGACGACCGCGCCGAGGCAATCCCCGTTGGCGACGATGGGGACGACGATCTCCGCCGAAAATTCCCCGCTGTCCTCCGCGGTGACGGGGTAGACGTCTCCCCCCTCCGCTTTGCAGGCGATATAACTGCGGCGGGACGTCATGATCTCCGTAAATTTTTCGGAGACCGTCTTCCCGACGAGCCCCTTCTTGTTCACGCCCGCCGCCGCGAGGACGACGTCGTTGTCGCAGATGGCGGCGATAAACCCGCTCTGCTCGTTGAGAGACTTCGCCGTGCCCTCGGCAAACCGTTCCACCGAGGCGATGGGCGAATACTTTTTGAGCATCAATTCGTCGCGGTCGGTGAAGAGCTCGAGGGGATCCCCCTCGCGGATCCGAAGGGTCCGCCTTATTTCCTTGGGGATGACCACTCTGCCGAGTTCGTCGATCCGCCGTACGATTCCCGTTGCTTTCATAAAAAAACCTCCGTATAACTTCATTATGCGGAGGATGGAAATTTCTATGCGGAAGAACTAAGCGCGGTAGGAGCGCATGAGCGCGGAAAATGCGGGAAGACTGCGCTCGATCGTCTCGCGGGGGACGCAATAGGCGATCCGCACATAGCCCTCCACGCCGAAACTATCGGAGGGGACGAGCATGAGTTCGTACCGCTTCGCCCGCTCGGAGAACGCCTTTGCGTCGGGCTCCAACGCCTTCACGAAGAGATAGAACGCGCCGTCTGGCACGGTGCACGAGTACCCCATGTCCGAAAGAGCACGGTAGAGAAGGTCCCTGTTGGCGCGGTAATAGGAAACGCAGGCAGACGCGCCGCCGATCCCCGCGATCACCCTTTGGAAGAGGGCGGGCGCGCAGACGAACCCATGAAGCCGCGCCGCTCCCGCGACCGACGCCATGAGCTCCTTCCTCCCCTCCGCCCGCGGGGATATGGCGATATATCCGATCCGCTCGCCCGCAAGGGACAGCGACTTGGAATAGGAGTAGAGGGAGACCGTGTTGTCGTACAGCGCCATCGGGCAGACGGGCGGATCGCCATAGTAGAGCTCGCGGTAGGGCTCGTCGGAGAGCAGAAAGACGGGCTCGCCGAACTGTGCGCTCTTGCGTTTGAGAAGTTCGGCGAGGGCGCGAAGCTCCCCCTCCCTGTACACGACGCC